>CAYSKY010000223.1:0-5965 GCA_964431425.1 uncultured Burkholderiales bacterium | reverse complement strand
TCTCCCGCCCCGGCGGGAGAGGGAACTAATATGAGGGGGGAGTCGCGGTCGGGGTTCAGGGCATCGACGATGCGGCGGCTCAGGTCTTTGAGGGTGAAGCCACCCGATGCGGTGATGATTTTGGCTTTGGCTTCGTCGGTGAGGTCGCGGTCCAATCGCGACAGGCGTGCAGCGACACTGGAGAGGACGTCGGGTTCGGTATTTCCCAGGGCGACAGCTTGCAGCAGTTTGTCGAATGGCACCGCTTTCTTTTGGTCCATCGGGCGCGAGTCGGTCATGTCGCGTTCGCATACGCCCACGCAATCGACGATGACGAAGTGGTCCTTCGCTTTGGCATCGGGAGTGACGGCTTGCAGGTCGTCCGCCGAGATGACTCGTACGCCGCGGCCTTTCATTTGCTCGAAGAAGTTGCGTGATTTCACGGAACGCATGAAGACCACAATTTCAACCGGCTTGATGTCGGTGCCGGTGGCTATCATGTCCACCGTAACGGCGATGCGCGGGAAGTAGCTGTTACGAAAGGCCTTGATCAACGCTTCCGGGTCGCCGACAGTCTTGTATGTGATCTTCTGCGCGAAGTCGTTACCCTTGCCGAATTCTTCACGCAGGATTTCGACAATCTTCTCGGCATGGTTGTCGTCCTTGGTGAAGAAAAGTGTCTTTGGCACATCGGTGCGGCCGGGGAAGATCTCGGTGAAGAGTTTGTCGCGGAAGGTGCGGATCACGGTGCGAATCTGGTCCGGCGTTTGCACAGCGCGGTCGAGTTCGTTGGGCTCGTAGTCGAAGTCTTCCTCCAATTCCTGCCAGCGTACTTTTCGCGTTTCGCGATCCCGCAGTCCGACGTAATAGCCGGCCTCGACCTTTGAGCCCGCCTCGGTTACTTCGGTACGGATGCGGTACACGTCGTAGTTCACGTTCACGCCATCGGCAACGGCCTGCTCGTGGCCGTATTCCATCACCAGGTTTTTGTTGAAGAAGCCGAAGGTCTGTTTGCTGGGCGTAGCGGTGAGGCCAATGAGGTACGCATCGAAGTATTCCAGTACCTGCCGCCACAAGTTATAGATGGAGCGGTGTGCTTCGTCGGTGATGATGATGTCGAAGGACTCGATCGGGACGTTGGGGTTGTACTCAATCGGGTCCGGCTCTTTGAACAGATTGGCCACACCCTCGATGGACTGCTCGTCATCCTCAGGCGCCAGTTCGCGGCCCTTGAGCATGGAGTACATGCGCTGAATGGTGCAGATGGTGACGCGGGCCGTCTTGTCGAGCGTATTGCTGCTCAGGTGCTGGACGATGTATTCCTCGCCGAACTTGTAGTTGTTGTAGGGCGAGACGTATTGATCGAACTCTTTCTTGGTCTGGCGGCCGAGGTTGCCGCGATCGACGAGGAACAGCACGCGGCGGGCGCCGGCGAATTTGATGAGGCGGTAAATCGAACTGATGGCGGTGTAGGTTTTGCCGCTGCCAGTCGCCATCTGGATCAGTGAGCGCGGATTGTTGGCGGCGAGGGATTTTTCCAGATTCTGAATTGCGGTGACTTGCGCAGGCCAGAGATTGCCAACCGGCAGTTCTGGCATTTCCGACATGCGGGTCAGGAAAGTGGATGGCCCGGCGGTGGCTAGTGGGGCCGGTGCGTCGCTCGTGTAGAGAACCGAAGTGGCCGGTAGCTCCTTGAGCCACTCAGCGAGCATGGCTGGACGATGGAACGCGAAAACGTTGCGCGCTCGCGGCGAGGGGTCGAGCCCGTTCGTGAAGTGCGTTTCGATACCGGTGGATTCATATTGAAACGGCAATGGGCGACGCCATGCCGGCAGGCTCGCTGGCAATCCCTTTGCATATTTGTTGGATTGGATTTCAACACCGCTCAGCGTGGTGCCTTCCTTCTTGGCTTCAATGACTCCAGCGGCTTTGCCATCGATGTAGAAGAGGTAGTCCGCGAATCCGTAGCCGGACTCCAGCGGAAACTCCCGTATGGCGACACCCTGCGCGGCATGGATGTTTGCGTTCGACATGTCGCACACGTGCCAGCCCGCCGCAATCAGCAAGCGGTCAATATTTTCTCTAGCCTGTGCTTCCGGGTTTTGCGCCGGGCTCATGTGTTCGCGGGCTTTGGGATCGAGATGCAAAAAACTAGCATTGGTGCGCTTCCCCAGCCATTTTTGGCCTGCGAAGCGCGCCAGTGCTTGAGTTTGCGATTGTTATGTGAAAGTGCGTTCCTGTCATGCTACCGCATCGGCCTGGGTGGTGCTCCCGCCTGTGGGAGTGGGGTTCGGCCGGGCAGTAACATCTTGTTTACGATTATCTGATGCAATTGCAGAACTCTGGGAGTAGATTGGGGTCTGAAAGTTGTGGTTGGTGGGTGTGGTTGCTGTGCTGTTTTGGCATCCTGCAAGTTTTTAGCGTTTCAAATCCCCCTCAGTCCCCCTTTTCCAAAGGGGGAAGTGCCTCCCTTTCATAGGGGGAGGCTGAATAGAGGTGGTGGCGACGTTTGAGAGGGAATGATCATGAAAACACGTCTTTTGGTTTCCGCCCTGGTGGCGGGTTCAGGTTTGGTTTCCGGGCTGGCGATGGCGGAGGAGGTGGGGAATGTGATCTCCAGCACGCCGGTTTTGAAGCGCGTGTCCGAGCCGCGCTCCACGTGCACCACGGATGCGGGTGGCGCGCAGCGTTGCACCACGCAGATGGTGACGGAGGACCGCACCATTGGTTACAAGGTGGTGTACGAATACGCGGGCAAGCAGCGCACGGTGCAGCTGCCCTTCCCGCCGGGCCAGACGATTCCGCTGGAAATCTCGCCGGCCGGGCCCACGGGCTATGCGCTGCCCACCAACCAGACCATTTCCGCGCCCTCGCCGGTGTATGCCTCCGAGTCGCCCGTGGTGATCGAGCGCGTGGTACGGGAGCCGGTGGTGTATGTGGAACGTGATTACTACCCGGGCCCCGTGTATCGCAACTATTACTACGACCCGATCTACCCGGTGGTAGGTTTGGCGCTGGGGGCCACGGCGCTGTATTACGGCACGCGCTGGAACAGCGGCTGGGGGCATCATGGGTACCGCGGTGGGTACCGTGGCCGCCGTTAGAATAGGCGAAAGAGTTTTCCTGTAGGTGAGTGCGCAGTGAGTGAGCAGTAAAGACGGGGGCGAAGAGATTCGCTCCCGTTTTCTTTTGGGGGCGTCGTGGGGCGGGATTCCTGGGGGGCGGCGTCAGGGGGTTGGGCGCCGAGAAATCCCCCTCCATCCCCCTTTAGGAAAGGGGGAAGTGCCCTGCTTGGGGTACGGACTTCGTGGACGCGGTGGCGTGGGTTGGGTGTTGAAAAATCCCAATCGGGTGCTTCGTCGTCGAGAAGGTCGGCATTCGGCTACGAGCGGAATCAGCTCAAGCAAACGCGACAGATATTTTCCCTTCGCGACGTGACTTGGGGGCGGACTTGATGGTGATTTGGACGTCCTGGCCCAGTTTTGTCAGGCATTCCATCAGCTTCTTCTCGGAAACCCCGCGAAATTGCCCGCGCAACACCCCGGACAGCTTCGGCTGGGTGAATCCAAGCAGTGTGGCGGCTTCGGTCTGCGTCAGATTGCGGCGCTTTAGCTGATCCGCAATTTCAGTCACCAGGCGCGCCTTGATGAGCATTTCGTCGTGGTTGGCAAACCCTAGTTCTTCGTAAACACTTTTCGCTTTGGTGGTCATCCCATTACTCCTTGGCCATGGATTCGGCCAGTTTTAGTCTTGCGCGGATCAAGTCCATGTCCGCTTTGGGCGTTTCAATTCCCTGCTTTGATTTCTTCTGGAATACGTGCAGCACGTAGACCGCCCCCTTCAATCGGACGGTGTAGACGGCGCGATAGGTATCGGCGCGCCAGTCTTCAACAATTTCCAGCACGCCAGCTGATCCGAAGCCGGCCAGCGGCTTCGCATCGGGATGTTTGAGTCCGGTTTGTGCCAGGTGCAGGCCGTAGCCAAAGGCGTCAATGACCGGCGCCGGCAGCGCCAGCAAATCCTTCTTGCTGCTACCCAACCAGACCAAAGGCTTTAGCGCATCCACCATGAAGTAATTATACCCAAATAGGTATAACCTTCAATCGCCTGCCAGGCGCGAAGCCGGGTGGTTCAGCTGAAGGCTACTTCCGCGCGTACGTCACCCGGAACAGCATCGTCCCCTCGCGGCTGGTGAAGTCGCGCGGGCGCTCTTTTTCCGAAAGGTCGTAGCAGATCTCCAGCTCGCGGCCGTTCAGGCGGTAGATGGCAGGGTAGCGCTTGCCTTTGTTGGGGCCGTCTTCGCCGATCACATCCAGCCGCCGTGGCTCGCCCGCCAGTTCATCGCCAAAGAACACCAGCTTGCCCCGGTCATTGGGCGAGGCCCCACCGGCGGTGTAGCGGTTGTAGTCGATGGTGAGCGTGAAGCCCGGTGGCATGGGCAGGGGCTTGCCGCCCATCTCCGCGCGCTTCACCACCCAGCTGCCGTTGAGGTCGGTGTCGAAGACGGCTTCCTGTTTGCGGAATTCGGGGGTGGAGCAGGCGGTGAGAAGGAGGAAGGTTAGCAGGGAGAGGAGGGTTTTCATGGGGCAGTTGTTAGGGATTCAGTTGGACTCAATTGCTGGCAGTAGCGGGCGGTTGGGCGCCGAGAAATCCCCCTCAATCCCCCTTTAGAAAAGGGGGAAGTGCGCGATCGAGGCTACGTACTTCGGTGCGGAATCGACTTGCAACTATCGGGAATCCACACTTGTGGGCAGCGCAAATTGTTGCGCAGCTCGCCAGCGGCTGAATTCCTCCCTTTTCTAAAGGGAGGCCAGGAGGGATTTACGGTCTCCCATCCAGAGGCACTGCGTCCCCTCGCAACAACTCAGGTATCAAAAAAATTCCCCAGATCATCACTCACCGTGGGGCTCGATTCGGTGGCGGAAACCGCAGCAGCCACCGCCGCCGTCCCAGCCACGGCAGCAATCACGGCGGACGCGGGCACCTCCGGCGCGGCAGGTGCCGCCGCAGCGGGCGCCGCCGCACCAGGCGTGGCGCCCATCGCTTCCTCCAGCATCCGCGTGATCTGCGCCACGTCCATTGGCACGCGCCCTTGCGAGCGCAGCAGCACGCGCGAGGGCACGTCCATGATGCGCGGCACGGCCAGGCGCATGTTGGAGGCGGTATTGAGCTTGGGCAGCAGGTGGGTGTTGCGCCAGCCGCCGCTCTCGCTTTCGATGCCGTCAATGATGGCCTGCTGCGAACGCGCGATACCGGCCAGCAGTTCGGCGAGTTGTTCGATGGTGACGCTCATGCGGTTGCCCCTGCAGTTGGATGGCTTATGTTACATCGCGTTGGTATTGGCAGCCACAGCACCTGCCACGCACGACGAACTATGCGGCCCGGCTGCGCCGCCGCCAGACGCCAGAACTGCAGCGCGCCACTCAAATCCCTCGCCTTCGCGCGCGCACCCGGCAACACGATTTGATAGTGGCATAGCGAGATGCCGCCCCCTTTCCTAAAGGGGGCCAAGCAATAAACGCACTTCGCAAATCACGGCTGGGGGATTTTCGGTACTTGCCCAGCGGCGAAAATTCCAGGAAAGAAGGCTCTGGCAGCCGCTAAAACTGCAACGCGTTCGTCAGATCCCCCACCTTCGCGCGCACGCCCGGCAGCGGCGTCAAACCAAAGCGCGCGTTGATGAATTTGTGGATGGAGGTGGTGTCGTACATCGTCTTGTCGATGAAGCCCTTTTTCGCAAACGGTGACACCACCAGCGCTGCAACGCGGTTACCCGGACCCCAGCGGTCGCCCCAGCCTTCGCCGGTGGGCGGCGGCACATGGTCCCAGTAGCCGCCGAATTCGTCGTAGGTAACAATGACGACCATGTTGTTCCACTGCGGGCTGGCTTTCAGCTTGGTGAGGATGTTGTGCAGGTGCTCGTCGCCCGCGGCGATGGTGCTGTAACGCGAATGCTGGTTGACGCGGCCGACCGGCTTGAAAAAGC
>CAYSKY010000222.1:4275-5966 GCA_964431425.1 uncultured Burkholderiales bacterium | reverse complement strand
CTACATGACCGAAGCGCAGATCATGCTGGAAGAGGGTGTCCCGGCCGAAACCATCGACGCGGCGGCACGGGAATTCGGTATGCCGATGGGACCGATTGAACTTGCAGACACGGTCGGGCTCGATGTCGGCCTCGCGGTCGGGCGGGAACTGGCCCGGCCGGGTTGGCCGGAGCCGAAGAAGATTCAGGCGCTTGTAGCGGCCGGTAAATTGGGCAAGAAGACCGGGGAGGGTTTCTACAAATGGGTGAACGGCCGCCCGCAAAAGGCCAATGGCAGCGGCACCGTGGATCTTGGGCCGCTGTGGATGCGGATGACCCTGCCGGCGGTCAATGAGGCGGTGGCTTGCGTGCGTGAGGGCATCGTCGCCGATGCTGATCTGTGCGATGCCGGCGTTATTTTCGGAACCGGTTTTGCGCCGCATCGCGGCGGTCCCATCAACTATCTGCGCGCTGCAGGAAAGGACAAGCTTCTGTCGGAGATGAAGGAGCTGGAACAGAAACACGGCGCACGTTTTGCGCCCGATGCCGGCTGGCAATCAATCCAATAGCAATGAACCGCGTTTTAGCAATGTGGGCTTCGCTATCCGGCAAGCCGCTGGGCAAGTGGCTGTTCTCCCGGATCATTTGCTGGAAAGCGCCCTACTTCAGCACCATCGCGCCGCGATTCGAGGTTTTGCGCCCGGGGTATGCACGGGTGAGCATGCCCAAGCGGCGCGCTGTGCACAATCATATCCAGACCGTTCATGCGATCGCCATGTGCAACCTCGCCGAACTGGGCTCCGGGACGATGATGGAAGCCAGCCTGCCGACGTCCATGCGCTGGCTGCCAAAGGGAATGACCGTCCGGTACCTGAAGAAGGCGGAGTCCGGCCTGGCCGCCGAGTGCACCGCCAACGATATTGCCGAAGGCCCGGCGCGGGATGTGGTGGTGAGTGTGGACATCAAGGACCAGGCGGGCGATGTTGTTGCGCATGCTGATATCAGCATGTATGTCAGCCCCAGAAAAAGCGTCGCATGAACCGGCAAAACGCCTCCTTGCGTGCGACCTTTTGGCAAGGTGACGCGCTATGCCAGCCGCGTATAATCAGGCCAACCGCGCGCAGGGTGGACGCAGAACGCCATCCGCTCGCACCCAGGCCGTTCCCGCGCTTGACTTCCATCCAGCCGACCGCCAAGCCTGTGTCCGATGATCCGAGGAGAGCAGTTTTGGCGGAATCCCTTCTTCAAAACCGGCGTGGCACCCGCTACCTGATGTTTGATGATTCGGCGACCATCGCCGATGTGTTTGCATTGCGCTGCCGTACTTCACCGAACGCGCCGGCATACCGGGAATACGACAGCACCACCAAGGAATGGAAAGGGATTGACTGGCGCGAAGCCGGCGACCGCGCTGCGCGCATGCGCGAGGGGCTGCGCCGCGATGGAATGCAGCCCGGCGAGCGCCTGGCAGTGATGCTGCGCAATTGCATCAACTGGATTGTGGCCGACCAGGGTGCATTTGCGCACGGGTTGGTGACCGTGCCGGTGTTTGTGGACGACCGGCCCGACAACGTCGCCTTCATACTCAATGATGCGCAGGTAAAACTGCTGGTGATTGACGGCGAAGAGCACTGGAAGCGGCTCAAGACGGTGCGCGACCAGTTGGGCGGACTCAAGCGCATCCTGACCATGCGTCCGGTTGTTGACCCTGAT
>CAYSKY010000222.1:0-4265 GCA_964431425.1 uncultured Burkholderiales bacterium | reverse complement strand
GTCTACACCAGCGGCACCACCGGCCGGCCCAAAGGTGTGATGCTGACCCATCGCAACATTCTGGCCAACGTGCAATCGGGGCTGTCGGTCTACGAGGTGTTCTCGGAAGACGTCTTCCTGTCCTTTTTGCCGTTGTCGCACATGTTTGAGCGCACGGCAGACTACTACCTGAACGTCGTTTCCGGCGCGTCGATCGTGTTTTCGCGCTCCATCCCGCAACTGGCGGAAGACTTCCGCATCGTCCAGCCGACGATTATTTTCTCGGTGCCGCGGATCTATGAGCGATTCCTCGCCGCCATCAACGACCAGCTGAGAAAATCCTCTGCAGCCAAACGCCAGTTATTTGATCTCGCCGTCAACATCGGCTGGGCGCGCTTCCAGTACCAGCATGGACGGGGCCCCTGGCGGCTATCGTTCCTGCTCTGGCCACTGCTGAAGAAGCTGGTTGCGGAAAAACTGCTGGCGCGCCTCGGTGGAAAGTTGCGATTCGCCGTCGCGGGTGGTGCTGCACTGTCACCCGGGGTCTCAAGGGTGTTTGTTGGCCTTGGCCTGCCTATCTGCCAGGGTTACGGCATGACGGAAGCCTCGCCGCTACTGGCGGTAAACCTGCTCGACAAGAACGAGCCCAGTTCCGTCGGCCCGGCAGTCCCAGGAGTTGAAACCCGCATCGGCGAAAACAGCGTGCTGTTCGCGCGGGGCGCCAACATCATGATGGGCTACTGGAACAATCCCGAGGCCACCAAGGCCGTGCTTTCCGACGATGGCTGGCTCAATACCGGCGATCAGGTGCGCATTGATGAGCACGGCTTCATCCACATCACCGGTCGGATCAAGGAAATCATCGTGATGGGCAACGGCGAAAAAGTGCCGCCCGTCGACATGGAACTGGCCATCCAGATGGACCCCTTGTTCGAGCAGGTGATGGTCTACGGTGAAGCGAAGCCTTATTTATCGGCGATCGTTGTTCTCAATGACGAGGAATGGGCGCGCACCCTTTCGGAGGCGGGCCTCAACCCCGATCCGCAGGCGGAGGGCAAGGAGCGCGAACGAACCGAGAAATTCCTGGTCCAGCGCATCGGCAGGCTCACCAAGGAGTTCCCGGGATATGCCGGTATCCGCAAGGTGACCATCGCGCGCGAGAAGTGGACCATCGACAACGGACTCATCACGCCGACCCTGAAGCTGAAGCGCAATGCGATTGTGCAGCTGTATCAGGACGCCATTGATGAAATGTACAAAGGGCACGTGCTGTGAGCGAATCCCCTGAAACTGATTTCTGCGAAGTCGTGCAACTGCCCGCCGACCGCCAGCCCGTCATTCGCATCATTCCGATGCCGGCGGATACCAATGCACACGGCACCATCTTCGGCGGCTGGGTGATGGCTCAGGTCGACCTCGCCGGCAGTGTGCCGGCCACCGTGCGTGCGCGCGGTAAGGTGGTGACGGTCTCGGTCAATTCCTTCCAGTTCAAGCAACCCGTGCTGGTGGGTGACCTGGTGAGCTTTTACGCAGACGTGGTGAAGGTCGGGCGCACGTCGCTGACTGTTGACGTGGAGGTCTATGCGCAGCGCCAGCGATTTGGCGCCGAAGTGGTGAAGGTAACAGAAGCACAGTTGACGTACGTGGCCATCGACGACTCGCGCAAGCCGCGTGAGGTGCCGCCGCTGTAGGTGGTTGAAAGTACAAAGAACCAGCATTGGTGCGGTTCTCCGGGCAAAAATGCCCTGGAAGGCGCGCCAGTGCTTGAGTTTAAAAATGAAATTTTCCGCAAAGCCAGGAGTCTCAAGTGAGTAATTTCCACATCAGAAAAGTCGCCATCCTCGGCGCAGGCGTCATGGGCGCGCAGATTGCCGCGCACCTTACCAATGCCGGTGTGAAGTCCATCCTGTTTGATCTGGCAGCAAAAGAAGGCCCGAAGAACGGCATCGTTACCAAAGCCATCGACGCCATGCTCAAGCTCGCCCCGGATCCGTTCGCCAGCAAATCGAAGGCGGCGCTGATCACGCCGGCCAACTACGACGAGCACCTCGCGCTGTTGAAAGAGTGCGACCTGGTGATCGAGGCCATCTCCGAACGGATGGACTGGAAGAAGTCGCTGTACGAAAAGGTGGCCCCCTTCATTCGTCCCGATGCGATTTTCGCGTCCAATACATCCGGCCTGTCGATCACCGAACTTTCCAAAGTATTCCCGGAATCGCTGCGTCACCGCTTCTGCGGCGTGCACTTTTTCAACCCGCCGCGCTACATGAAGCTGGTGGAACTGATCGCCACGCCGGTGACCGAGCCGGTGATCATGGACCTGCTCGAATCTTTCCTGACCACGACAGTGGGCAAAGGCGTGATCCGCGCCAACGACACGCCGAACTTCGTCGCCAATCGCATCGGTGTGTTCTCGATTGCCGCGACCATGCATCACACCATGGCGTTCAAAATGGGCTTTGACGAAGTGGACGCCCTGACGGGACCCGCGATTGGTCGCGCCAAGAGTGCCACCTACCGCACGGGCGATGTGGTCGGTCTCGACACGCTGGCACACACGTTCAAGACCATGGACGACAACCTGCCGGCTGATCCATGGCACCAGTACTACACCGTGCCGGCGTTCCTGAAGGCGCTGATTGAGAAGGGCGCGCTGGGACAGAAGACGAAAGCCGGATTCTTTACCAAGAAGGGCAAAGACATCCTGGTGCTGGACCTGGCCAAACAGGACTACGTGCCCAGCACCGGCAAGGTGGCAGACGAAGTTGCTGCAATCCTGAAGATCCGCAATCCGGCGGAACAATTCGCCGCGCTGCGTGCCAGCGCCCATCCGCAGGCCCAGTTCCTGTGGGCCATCTTCCGCGACGTATTCCACTACATCGCCGTGCATCTGGGTGATGTGGCCAATTCGGCGCGCGACATCGATTTCGCCATCCGCTGGGGCTTCGGCTGGAAGATGGGGCCGTTCGAAACATGGCAGGCCGCCGGCTGGGAGCAGGTCGCCAAGTGGATCGATGAAGACATCGCCGCCGGCAAGACCATGGCCAATACGCCGTTGCCCGCCTGGGTGACAGATGGCCGCAAGGGCGTCCATTCCGCCGAGGGTTCCTATTCGTCCAAGACCGGCAAGATGGTCGCGCGTTCGGCACTGCCGGTGTATCAGCGCCAGTTGTTCCCGGAATTGCTGCTTGGCGAAAAGGCCGACAAGGGCAATACGATTTTCGAAACCGATGCCGTACGCATGTGGACCACCAAGGGCCAGGAAGACGTCGCCATCGTTTCGTTCAAGACCAAGATGCACGCCATCAGCAGCGACGTGCTCAACGGCCTGAACAAGGCCATCGACGAAGTCGAGGCCAACTACAAGGCGCTGGTGATCTGGCAGGAGCAGCCGCCGTATGCGGCGGGCGCCGACCTGATGAAGGCGCTGGAAGGCCTGAAGGCGGGCCGCTTCGATGAGTTCGAAGCCATGGTCGCGCTGTTCCAGGCGACCTCGCAACGCATCAAGTACAGCATGGTCCCCGTGGTGTCTGCCGTGGACGGCATGGCGCTGGGCGGCGGCTGCGAATTCCAGATGCATTCAGATCGCGTCATTGCCTCACTGGAGAGCTACATCGGCCTCGTCGAAGTCGGCGTCGGCTTGCTGCCGGCCGGCGGCGGCCTGAAGGAAATGGCCCTGCGTGCCGCGCTGGCCGCCAATGGCGGCGACCTGATGCCCTTCATCCAGAAGTCGTTCAAGCACGCCGCGATGGGCGAAGTCAGCAAGAGCGCACTGGAAGCCAAGGAAATGGGCCACCTGCGCTGGCGCGACATCATCATCTTCAACAAAGACGAGTTGCTTTATGTGGCGCTGGAAACGGCGCGCGCCATGGCCAATGCCAGCTACCGCCCGCCACTGGCACCCGCGGCGTTCCCGGTGGCTGGCAACACCGGCATTGCCACGCTGAAGATGATGCTCATCAACATGAAAGCGGGCGGTTTCATTTCCGACCACGACTACGACATCAGTTCGCGCATCGCCGAGTGCCTGTGCGGCGGCCAGGTCGAGCCGGGTTCGATGGTCAACGAGGAATGGATGCTCAACCTCGAGCGCAAGCATTTCTGCGAACTGGCGAAGACGGAAAAAACCCAGGCGCGGATTGAATTCATGCTGAAAAACGGCAAACCCCTGCGCAATTAAGCGCGGAAGATCGGAGAAAGATCATGAGCAAACAGATTCAGGAAGCCTACATCGTCGCCGCCGTCCGCACCCCGGTCGGCAAGGCGCCACGCGGCATGTTCAAGAA
>CAYSKY010000221.1:4187-5975 GCA_964431425.1 uncultured Burkholderiales bacterium | reverse complement strand
CTCAAGGGGGGACTCAACGCGGCAGACTGCGCAGGGCCTTTGGCGAATTGGTGGCAGGGCGGACGGGTTCACAACAGTGCGGGGCGGCGGCAAAGTGTGAGTTTACTTGACGAACGCCGCATGCTTCGCGCCACGCGGCATCAACCGCAGTGAAAATACTGTTGGCAGGACTGCGTGTCAGCAGGTTAGAAATGGCGCCGGTGCTATGCTTTGGCGGTGTCATTTGACGCTAACCTTTGCGGGAAAAGCATGAAGATTCGTGGCGCTGTGTTGCGGGCGATAGGCGTGGCCCCGCCGTATGCGGAATCGAAGCCGCTAGCAATAGAAGCAGTTGATCTGGCGCCCCCGGGGCCGGGTGAAGTGCTGGTGCGAATCCACGCGGCCGGCCTCTGCCACTCGGATCTTTCCGTCATCAATGGCGATCGACCGCGCCCGACGCCCATGCTGTTGGGACACGAAGCGGCCGGTGTGGTGGAGTCCCTCGGTCCCGGGGTGAGCGACCTGCAACCCGGTGATCACGTCGTCATGGTGTTTGTCCCCAGTTGCGGACATTGCCAGCCTTGCGCTGAGGGCCGTCCCGCGCTTTGCGAGCCGGGTGCGCTGGCGAATACCGGTGGTACCTTGCTCTCCGGCGCGCGACGCCTCTCTGTAGACGGCACTGGGCTGAACCACCATCTTGGTTGCTCGGCATTTGCCGAATACGCTACCGTTTCGCGGCATTCGCTGGTCCGGATTGATCCGGAACTGCCTTTTGATGAAGCCGCACTGTTTGGTTGTGCCGTGCTTACAGGCGTGGGTGCAGTCGTCAATACCGCGGCAGTCAAGGCAGGGCAGGACGTCGCAGTGGTCGGGCTGGGAGGGGTAGGGCTGTCGGCCATCCTGGGTGCCGTGTGTGCTGGCGCCAACCGGATCATCGCCATCGATTTATCGGACGACAAGCTGCAACTGGCGCGATCCCTGGGCGCAACGGATGTATTCAACGCCAGTGCTGCAGGATGCGTCGAAGCGGTACGTGAAGTGACACGGGGCGGGGTCGATGTCGCCTTCGAATTGGCCGGATCGGTCAAAGCCATGGATGTCGCCTATCGGATTACCCGCCGCGGCGGCACCACCGTCACAGCCGGGTTGCCGCCGCCCGGTCACCTGTTTCAGGTCCCGCAGGTGAACCTGGTTGCCGAGGAACGCACCATCAAAGGGAGCTACATCGGAACGTGTGTGCCGATGCGCGATATTCCCCGGTACGTCGCGCTGTACCGGCAAGGCCGGCTGCCGGTCAATCGGCTGATGAGCGGGCACTTGAGCCTCGATGACATCAACGTTGGCTTTGACCGCCTTCACGCAGGCGCCGTGGTGCGGCAGGTAATCGTTATCTAGACGACAGCCAGCAAGTCGGTTTGGCGGCAATTGGTTGACTGACCGACGGTATTGCAACTAACCAATCGGTGGCTAGCCGTTCAGCGTGTGCTTCGTGGCTCTGGGCCGGGAGGCAAGTGGGGCGCGTGGTTGGGTGATTTTCGGGCTGGTTATGGCTATGTATGTCGAGAAGGAATCAATAAGTCCAAGAGTTGACATAATATAAATTATACGCAATTTGGAGCAATGAAAAAGGCCTGGCACACGCCAAGCCTTTGAATTCATTGGTCGGGGCGAGAAGATTCGAACTTCCGACCCCTTGCACCCCATGCAAGTGCGCTACCAGGCTGCGCTACGCCCCGACCGGCTGTTTCTCTACCCCATTATTAGCGGGGTGGCAAGAGGAAAAGAGGGGCTTTTTGGTGTGCTCCCACA
>CAYSKY010000221.1:0-4177 GCA_964431425.1 uncultured Burkholderiales bacterium | reverse complement strand
GCGCTACCAGGCTGCGCTACGCCCCGACCGAACCGAGATTATAGCCTCTAATCGCGGTATCCCTTCATGCGGATAGCATGGTCAGAATACTTTTCAGTTCACTTCGAATATCGGACAGGTCGATCTGCCTCTGGGCGGCCTTGGCGGGCACTGGCGCAGGTTCATCGAGGCGATTGCGTGCACCGTTGATAGTGAAGCCATGCTCGTACAGCAGTTCCCGGATGCGCCGGATCAACAGAACTTCGTGATGCTGGTAGTAGCGTCGGTTGCCACGGCGTTTCAGCGGTTTCAGCTGGGTGAATTCCTGTTCCCAATACCGCAGAACATGAGGCTTGACGCCACACAATTCACTCACTTCACCAATGGTGAAGTACCGTTTGGCCGGGATTGCCGGCAGGCTACTGGTGGGCAGCGGATCCATTAAAGGACTTCTCCACAAGGCTCTTCAGTTTTTGACTGGCATGGAAAGTCACTACGCGACGGGCGGTAATTGGAATCTCTTCGCCGGTCTTTGGATTGCGCCCTGGACGCTGCGGCTTGTTGCGCAGCTGAAAATTGCCAAATCCCGACAGCTTCACGCTGTCCCCGTTCTCCAGAGCGAGTCGAATCTCTTCAAAAAAAGACTCAACCATATCCTTTGCTTCGCGCTTGTTCAGACCAACTTTTTCGAACATCAAGTCGGCGAGCTCGGCTTTGGTCAGCGTCATATGCTTTTCGCTTTATTTTCTTAGAGTTGCGCCAAATTGCTGAGACAAAACATTAACTATTTCCGAGACTTTGCTGTCTGCCTCGGAATCTGTCAAAGTTCTGTCAGTATCCTGCATAACTACCCGAAAGGCAACACTTTTTTTCCCGGATTCGAGGTTTGCGCCGCGGTAAACGTCAAACAACGAAAACTCGACCAGCGAGGGTAGTTTTAAGTGCATAACTGCGTCGATCATGGCCTGAATTTCGACAAAATCGGCGACCAGCAGCGCGAGGTCGCGACGTGCGGACTGCATTCGGGAAAAAGGTACAAACGCGGGCGCCAGGCTGCCGGCAAATGCGGTCAGATCAAGTTCAAACAGGACGGGTGCTGCCGGCAGGTCATAGGCCTGCTGCCATTGCGGGTGAAGTTCTCCAATTACACCGACCTGTTTTCCGCCAATTGAAACTGACGCAGAGCGGCCTGGGTGTAATGCAGGGTGCTTGACCTTTTCGAATCGCGGGGCCAGGCCCTGCAACATCACTTCCACTTCGCCCTTTAAGGAAAAGAAATCGCCTGCCGCACCCTTTTGACCGCCCTCCCCCCATTGTTCCGGATAGCGCTGTCCGAATACCAGGCCGGCCAGACGTTCCGGTTGCGCGGCAAGGCTGACTTCGTCGCGCAGAAAACAGCGACCGATTTCAAACAATTTGACCCGGGATTCGCCGTGGTTCAGGTTGTGCTGCAAAGAACTGACAAGGCCCCCGAACAGCGATGTACGCATCACGCTCATCTGGCTTGCAATCGGATTGGCGAGTTTCAACATGGCCGTATTGCCGGCGAAATCTGACTCCCATTTCTCGGGTACGAAACTGTAATTGATGACTTCCTGGTAGCCGAGGTCCGCCATCTGGTGCCGCAATGCGTGCCGGGAACGAATTGCCTCGGGAATCGGCATCATCGGCAACGATGAAACGGGAGCGATAGCCGGCACCTTTTCATAGCCGTTGATGCGGGCGATTTCCTCGACAAAATCTTCTTCAATGTTCAAGTCGAATCGATACGACGGTGGCCTGACGTGCAATTCATCCGCGTCGGTTGCGGCGTGAACCTCACAATTGAGTTTTTCCAGAATGCTGCGCATGTCCGCAGGTGCAATCGGCAGCCCCACAAGCTGCCGCACACGGGCGGGACGCACGCGCACCGCCTTTGGCTCCGGTAGCTCACCAACTGCTTCCACCACCGGGCCGATCGTGGTTTCAGGCGTGCCACAAATGGAAACTGCGAGGCGGGTGGCATATTCGATGCCGTCACGGGCACCTTCCGGATCAACGCCGCGTTCAAATCGAAAGGCAGCATCCGAATTGATTCCGAGTGTGCGTGTTTTACCCTGGATAACGGACGGATCGAAGTAGGCGGCTTCCAGGAAAACGCTTCTCGTGTCGGGCGTACACATCGATTCCAGTCCGCCCATGACACCGCCCATTGCGACCGGCCCGCTGGCATCTGCGATGAGCAACATGTCGGGTTGAAGCACGACGTGTTGCTCATTGAGGAGATTCATCTGTTCGCCGGCGTGCGGAAATCGCACCTCGATGTCGCCGCGAAGCCGATCGTGATCGAACGCATGCATGGGGCGGCCCCGCTCCAGCGTAATGTAGTTGGTGATATCTACAAGCGGCGCGATGGACCGAAAACCGGCGCGCTCCAGCCGCCGTTTCATCCATTCCGGCGTTTCGGCTTTGGCGTTGATACCGGCTATTACACGGCCGAGGTAACGGCCGCATGCCTTGCCTGCATTCAAGCGTACCTGGCGGGCTGTGGTGCAGGTGCTGTCCACCCTCTCGACTGCCGGTGCGCGCAGCCGGGCCCCGGTCACGGCTGCCAGGTCACGGGCAATGCCGATCATGGACAGGCAGTCTCCGCGATTTGGCGTCATTTTCAGCGTCAGATAGACGTCATCCATGTCGAGGTAGGCTTTGATGTCCTGCCCGATCGGTGCGTCGCTCGCAAGAATCAGAAGGCCGCCGTGATCATCGGACAGACCCAGCTCCCGGGCCGAGCACAGCATGCCGTTGGATTCAACCCCGCGCAGCTTTGCTGCACGAATCTCAATGCCCGGCAATGAGGCGCCAACCAGCGCGCACGGTACACGGATTCCAGGTGTGGCGTTCGGTGCACCGCAGACAATTTGCAGCAACGAGCCGGTGCCGGCATCAACCTCGCAGACGCGCAACTTGTCGGCGTTCGGGTGGGGGGCGGTGGTTTTGATCTCGGCGATGACGATGGAATTGAATTGGGCCACCGGGGTCACTTCCTCGACCTCCAGCCCTGCCATCGTGAGCGTGTGTGCCAGGTCCTCGACCGAAAGATCGATGTCGACCAGTTCCTTCAACCAATTTACTGAAACCTTCATTCTGGATATTCCCGGTGCTGGTTAGCGAAACTGGCTCAGGAAGCGCAGGTCGTTTTCAAAGAAAAGGCGCAAGTCATTGACGCCGTACTTGAGCATGGCCAGGCGATCCAGCCCCATGCCAAAGGCGAATCCCGAGTACGTTTCTGGGTCGATGCCGCCATTACGCAGCACTTGGGGATGCACAACGCCCGCGCCGCCTATTTCAAGCCATTTGATCTTGCCGCCCTTGTTTTCCCATTCCATGTCGACCTCAACGCCCGGTTCGACAAACGGAAAAAACGAGGGACGAAAGCGGATCTGCATGTCTTCCCGCTCAAAGAATGCACGAAAGAACTGGGTTAACGTGCCCTTCAGGTCCGCGAGGCTGATGCCCTTGTCGACCCACAGGCCCTCGATTTGGTGGAACATGGGAGAGTGGGTGGCGTCGTGGTCGCACCGGTAGACCCGTCCGGGGCAGATGATGCGGATCGGTGGCCCGCCCTTCTCCGCCCGTTCCTGCATGTGCCGGATTTGCACTGGCGACGTGTGGGTACGCAACAAGTGGGCCGAATCAGCAAGGTAAAACGTGTCCTGCATCGAACGGGCGGGATGATTCGGCGGTGTGTTGAGCGCAGTGAAATTGTAATAGTCGTCTTCAATTTCAGGCCCGTCGGCGACGGCAAAACCCATTGTGGCAAACAGCGCCTCAATCCGCTCCAAGGCGCGGGTCACCGGATGTAATCCGCCGATGCCGGGATTGCGTCCCGGCAGGGTGACGTCGATGGCTTCTGCCGCCAGCTTGGTTTCTAATTCAGCCCGTGCAATGCGTGCCTTGGCATTATTGACCATGTTCTCGAGCTGAACCTTGGCCTGATTGATTGCGGCGCCGGCCGACTTTTTTTCTTCCGGTGTCAGCTTTGCCAGGCCCTTGAGCATATCGGTCAGGGTCCCGGACTTACCCAGAAAGCGGGCCTTTACCTGGTCCAGTTCGGGCATGGACATTGTGGCGCTTAGGGATACGGCGGCATCGTCAAGAAGGGCTTGAAGCGTGGTCATTTAAGGTTTGCTTTCCAGGAATCCGGTAGAAACAAAAAAGC
>CAYSKY010000220.1:4070-5981 GCA_964431425.1 uncultured Burkholderiales bacterium | reverse complement strand
CTTAAGTCCAGCGCAGCGGCTGGAACTGGAGAAAGAACGCAAGGGCAAACCCACGATCGGGCCGGACGACGCGTTCGAAGAAACGGGACCTGTCATCAACGGTGTGGCGACCCGCAGTGACGGTAGACTCACCGTCTGGGTTGATGGAAAGCCGCGTTGGGAGAACGCCAACGCAGGTCATGTCGTCAAGCTCAGCAGTGCTGATGTCGGGACCTCGGCCGCCTTGTTGCGCAGCAATGAGTCGCCGCCGTCCACGCAACCGGCCACGCCCGCCCGCAAACCCTCGACGAAGCGCAGCGCAAAACTGCGCACCAAATGAAGTTGCCGCGGAGTTCCGCAATGGGTAGTCGCAAGGGGCTTTTGCGCCAGCGCGGGCTGGCGCTTGTCATTGTGATGTTATCGGTGCTGGGTGTATTGGGGTTTCTGATGCTCTCCACAGTCGCATTGAACAGCGCGCTGGTGCAACGGCAGAAACCGGCGCTGCCGATTCTTGATGAAGCGCGGCTCGCCCTGATCGGATTTTCGATCGGCAACATGTCCACCGGGCAACGGCCCGGCAGCCTGCCGAAGCCGGACCATTTTGCTTCGACAGAATCGCCCGCCAATTACGACGGAGACAGTGACGGCGGCTGTTTGGATTCCACGAAGGGCAATGGCCTGCCGCTGATCGCGACCGGCACCAACCTGCGCTGCCTTGGCCGTCTGCCCTGGCGGCAATTGGGAATGTCGATTGCCGGCGCCAGCGAGAACGATCTGGCGGGTGTCATGCCTTGGTATGCCGTTTCCGGGAACCTGGCCGACCCGAGTTGCCTGCTGGTGTTGAATTCGAACACGCTGAACAACAGCTACACGTCACATGTCTGCAATGGCGCGACCCTGCCGTACCCATGGCTGACGGTGCGCGACAGCGAAGGCAACGTAATTTCCAACCGTGTGGCGGCTGTCCTGATTATTCCGGGCCCGCCATTGGCAAGCCAGTCAAGACCCGCTTCGCCCAATCTCGCCGGCGCTTCACAGTATTTGGACAGCGTCACGATCGGCGGTACCGTTTATAGCAATGCCGACATGGACAACGATTTCATCATCGGCCGGCAAAGCGAGACCTTCAACGATCTCGTAACCTACGTCACGATTGACGATTTGATGCGTGATGTGGAGGCGGCGGCGGCGAATACTGCACTGGATGCCGTCGCAAAGTTCAGGACGGCGACCGGCACCTATCCTTGGCTGGCGACGTTCGCCTCACCGGCAAACACGGCCAGCTATCAAGTGGCCGCGAATGTCCGGCGAGGATTGCTGCCGGCCTATTTTGAAGATACGGATTACCCGACCGGGTTTCAGTATCGGATCGGCCGGTCCACATCTTTCAGCTACGTGAATGTTGTAAGTGGTGGAACCGTCAGCAATTCAATCATGGACTCGTATACAAACGTGACGCGAACCGTTGCCGCGACTGCCGGTACCTGCCAGTGGCGCAGTACAACCGTGACCGTGCCCAACCCTACACTGCGCGTGGTTTGCAAGGAAACCATCACCAGCGGCCTGCCGGGTGGTGTGTCGCGCCGCGTGGTGGATCTGGACTTTACAACCACCAGCTCTGCCCAGGTGACGATCAGTGCGGCGACCTCTTCGGCAATCGCGACCAGGAATTTCGCACGTTCAGGTACATTCCTGGTCACATCCAACTCGAGCTCATTCCAGGTTTCCGACTACAACAGTGCCGGCACACTGGTGGGCCAGCGCTTTGTCAGCGGCGGAAATTCCAATGGCATCACGATCAGCAACATCGCCTACCCGCTTAATTTTTATCTGCCAAAATGGTTCGTCGACAATCGATGGCAGGAGGTTCTGTACGGTGCGCTGGCCGCCGGTTATGCGCACGCCGAACGCATCGATGATGCCGCCAAGCTG
>CAYSKY010000220.1:0-4060 GCA_964431425.1 uncultured Burkholderiales bacterium | reverse complement strand
CTGGCCGCCGGTTATGCGCCGGGCGCCGCCCAAAACTGCTCGACGTCATGCCTGACCGTTGGCGAACGAACCGGGATCAAGTTTGCCGTGGTTGCCGCCGGCGGTGCCCTGTCCGGCCAGTCCCGCCCATCCGCCACCCTGTCCAACTACCTTGAAACTTCCGGCGCGATATCCAACTCCGACGCAGATGATGTGTTCACCGCTTCACACTTGCCGCGAAGTGCCACTTTCAACGATCTGGTATTCCCCATTCCCTGATGACACGCGTTGACCGCAGAATGCACATCCTCCGTACGGCAGGCTTCAGCCTTGTCGAGATTGCGGTCGTCCTGATCATCATCACCGTGTTGTTTGCATTGCTCGCCGCGCCGCTATCCGGCCAGATTGAGGCGCGGCGAATTGAAGAAACACGCAAGCTGCAGGAAACCGTGAAGGAGGCCCTGCTTGGCTTCGCAGTGGCCAACGGCCGCCTGCCGTGCCCGGCAAGCGGCACCAGCAATGGTATTGAGAGTTTTTGCACCTCAGGCGGTGTGGGGGCTTGCGGGGCCGCGACCACCACGGTTCAGGCGCACGGGCGCTGTTCCAATCCGTTTGACGGCTTTGTGCCCGCCGTGACGCTGGGGATATCTCCCGTGGATGCCACCGGCTACCTGATCGATGCATGGCCCAATTCGACGGCAAGCCGGATGCGCTATGCCGTATCGACAGACAATGACAACACCAATTATTCCCTGACGCGTACCGATGGAATCAAGACGCGTACGATGGCCACGGTTGTCTCGGCCAACCAGAACTTGATCGTTTGTTCTACCGGGCTTACGGCTGCCGCGTCGGCCACGGCATGCAATGCGCCGACCCAGACCCTGGCGACAGGTGCAGCCGCTGTCGTGATGTCACTTGGAAGCAACGGCGGAACCGCCTTTGCCAGCCTGTCGTTCGATGAGCAAAACAATCAAAGTGCGACCCCGGATCGCGTATTCACCAGTGGCACGCCTAACGGCACTTTTGATGATGTTGTTACGTGGCTATCGATGAATACGCTGTTCGGCAGGATGGTCCAGGCCGGCCGGCTTCCCTGACAGCTGCAGCCCGCGGTGGTGAAACCCCAGCACTGGTGCGGTCCGCAGCATGAAAATGCCCGGAAAGCCGCGCCAAATGGCGTTCTACGTTGCCAGTTACCGCATATGCGGGGCGGGGCGCAGCTGAAAGCTCACCTTCCCCGGGACATTGGACAACAGCACCAGTTCGAATTTCTGCTGTTCCGCCTGCTTGGCGGCCTGATAGAGCCCGATGCCATAGCCACCACGCCGTGATTTGGTGACCGGAGCCCGGAACAAACCGTCAACTGCGCCGGACGGGATGGCGCTGCCAGTGTCGGTGATGGTGAGCGTGGCGGCCTGGTCTGCAGCAAGGTGCACTTGTATTTGCAGAGCCGGCTCCATTTCCTTTTTCTTGCGGGCGTTCTCAAGGCAGTTGTCGAGAATTGTGTCAAACAGGTTTGAGGGGATCGCTACTGCAAGATCGCCACTGGCAGTGAACTCGATCCCGCCACCCGCCTGTCGCAGCAGCACCTCTTTCCACCAATCCTTCGCCGGCAGGATTGCGTTGGCGGCGCCGAGCGCCGGATTCTGCAGCTTGTCCAGCGTCGCCTGCATGCGCTTGGCGAGCACCGGCAGCTGCCGCTCGAGCATCGCCTGATAATCGCTCTTGCTGCGCCGGTCGTTTTCTCGGGCGACCACGCCGGCGGACGTCAGTGCGGAGAGCGATTGCAGCAGGTTCTTCATGTCATGGGTTAGCCGCGCACCCGTTTCGTATACCGCCTGCATGTAGGCGTTCTGTTTCAACGTTTGCTCGCGCCGCTTTCCCTCGTAGAACTCACTGATAACCTGGGCCAGTAGGCGCAGATGCAGGAACATCGCAGGTGAGAGACGGATCTCAGTGAAGAACGTGATCTCCAGCTCGTGATATTTGAAGTGAGCGTCGTAACCCTCGTTCCGTCCGAATCTTCCCGGACCGTCCGGTGTGGTCCAGATTCCACCGATGATCCACGGAAACTTCTCCACTTCCTCCATCGCGTTTTCCAGAAACCGCTCCGAACTGATCTCGGCCTCGGAAAGCTCGGCGATGCGCCGCATCCACAACTCGAAAGGCATGCCCACGCTCATCAGGTAGCGTGAAAAGTACGTTCTCAGACCACCGAAGCCGGTTCGGGGGCCCCAGAGTACGGCCAGTACAAAAAGGGCGCCGGAGAATGCGAACACAGTCAGCACTACCGATTGGAAGTACTGGTTTTCGGTGACCCGCATGGCGGCGATGCTGCCGAGGATGAGAACCACCACAAGCTGAAACACGATAAGGCTGTAAAAGAAGTCGAATACCTGTGTCGTTGATTCATCCTCCGCCCTGAAGGGCAGGAACGCCAGCGCAACCAACGCGACCGGCAGGAAAATTGTGACCAGTCCGCGCAGGGCCTGGGGAATGGCAGGCAATTGCAGAAGAGAAACCGGCACGGTCCAGATGAGCAGCACGGTGAACAGGTAGAACACTGCGACGAGGTAGAACCGGCTGCGACGTGCCGCCTGCAGGGTAAACACCTTGCCACCCATGATGCCGATCAGGATGGCCACCCACAGCACCAGCATCCAGCCATCCAGACGGTAGATGACCGCGCCGGTGATCGCCAGCAGCAGCAATGCGGTGACGACCTTCAATTCGCGCTCGGTACTGAATATTGGCTGCCAAAGCAGGAACAGACCGAAGTGCACCATCATCCACACCCGCTGAAAACCGCTGCCGTCGTCGGATACCAGCCCGGCATGGAGAGCCAGAAGCGTGGCGAGAATCACCCAGCGGCGCCACTGGACCAGTATCGCGGGCAGTGAGCGGGGGTTTTGGGAGCTTGCCGATTTCATCGCGTGCCGCCGGCACCTGACGCGCCCGCCAGGGCAATGCGTCGTATCGCGCTGGCCGCCGGCAGGCGCTGGACTGTCGAAAACGCGGACACCTGTCCTGCTTTTCTACATTGCGAATGTGGGCGGCGTGCTGAATTCATCCGAAAGCCAGGTCAGTAATCGAATTATTCTAATAAAAACAAATGGTTAACAAGTTGGCACGCCGATTGCTCATATTGGGGCAGACATATCATCGACGGAAAACCAAACAACATGGAAAACGCGACGCAGGGCCTGAACATGCATGATCTGGCCACCGCATTTATCGCTTTCGGCATGGTGGTTGGTTTGCTGCTCCGATGAAACAGATCAAAAACCAATAGCACTCTAAACCAACGAACCCCGGAGAAAACAATGAACAGCATGAGAAGTATGAAAAGTCAGCAGTCAGGCTTTACGCTCGTCGAAATCGCCATCGTTCTGGTGATTATCGGTTTGCTGCTGGGCGGCATCCTGAAAGGCCAGGAGTTGATCAATAGCGCCAAGGTGAAAGCGCTTGTCAACGACATCAAGATTGTGTCGACGCAGGTCTACGCATACCAGGATCGTTTCAAGGCGATGCCGGGTGATGATCCGCGTGCAGCGACCAACCTCACCGGTGGTGTGGCCGCCACAACGCCGGCCGCGTCGCTGGCCAATGGCCGTATTGAAGGAAACTGGAACACGACGACAACCACGGACGAGTCCTGCCTGTTCTGGCAGCATGTGCGCCTCGCCAATCTGGCCACAGGCGTCACCACGGTTCCCGCAAACTGTGATTACCTGCCGCTCAATTCCGAGAACGGCAAGCTGGGGATTACGAGCGCGGCGGTTCTTACAGCGCCAACCAATCCGTTCAATGGCTCGTTCTTTGTTTGCACCGCCAACATCAACGGTCGTTTCGCCCGCCAGATCGACACCACGTTGGACGATGGCGTTCCCAATACCGGTTCGGTACGGATTATCGACGGCAACAACACGTCCACTGCAGCTGATGCCGTGACCCCAGCCGTATTGGCCTCAAACGGTGACGGTTACGTGTACACGGTTTGCGCCGCGTTCTGATTCCAAGGAACAAATTGCTTGAAAAAGCCCGCTTCGGCGGGCTTTTTCATTGGTGGTTGCCGAAC
>CAYSKY010000219.1:278-6007 GCA_964431425.1 uncultured Burkholderiales bacterium | reverse complement strand
GGGCTGTACGCGGAGAGCCTTGGCAGCGAGTTGGGGGTTTATGACGATCCGTACCAGTACCTGGGCCGCCTGCTGGCGGAAATGCATCGTGCCATCCGCCTGGTGGTCGACACGGGCATGCATGCAAAGGGCTGGACGCGCGAGCGGGCCATTGCCTTTTCCATCGAAAACGAAGGCGGGCGCGAGGCCGATGCCATCCAGGAAATCGAGCGTTACATGGCGATTCCCGGGCAGGCGCTGGCGTACAAGATCGGCGAGCTCAAGATCATGGAACTGCGGCGGCTGGCGCAGAACAGGCTGGGCGCCAGATTCGACGTCCGCGAGTTTCATGAGGAACTGTTGAAAGATGGCAACCTGCCGCTGGCGGTGCTCGAAGCAAAGATCCAGCGCTGGATCGCCGCGCGCAATTGACGAGGTTTACAGTTCCCCTTCGCAGCCGGCAAGCTGCCGGCTGCGAAGGGGAGTGCGGTTTGGTCGGCGACGTCTAACCGGCACGAGGCTGCCGGGTCAGTACGACCCCGGTGACAAACCCGGCCGGCCCCTGGCGGAAGCGGAATTCGGCGCTGCCGTCGACCGCAACAAATACATCGTCGGATGCCGCGCGCACTTCGACCGGATCGCGCCCTGACACGACGGCGACGAAGCTGCGTCCATGCTGGAGCAGGGACAACGTGCTGCCGTCGTCCATGTCGTAGGTGCCGCGCACCGCCTTGAAGGCAGCGCGTGAGGCGTAATACTGTTGCAGAGCGGTGCCGCGCACTTCCTGTATATCCAGCTTGTTTGCCGGTGGCACGGCGGCAACCGCAGCGGTGGCGATACAGAGGCCGGCGGCACTCAGTGCCGCCATTACAAAATACTTTTTCATGGTTCACCCGATTCGTGGAAGTTGGAGAAGAGTTGCGTCTCGCATGCATCCGGATGCGGCGGGACGTCTCCACTTTGTCGCAACGTTGACGCGGCCACATCCGACTTACGATGGAATGCGGAAATAGCGGCGCAAAACAGCTCGACGGGCGCCTGATTTTGGCGTGGTGACGGATCGTCAAAATTCGCCACGAAAAGTCATGTTCGGTCCCGGTCGGGTCAACGCGTCGGGTGCCGGGGCCGTTGCCTGAGAGTCCGGGCTACGGAGGTACATCCATGCCCGATGGGCCTTGAAGCGGAAGGAACCATCCCCAAATGGGCGGGGGACGGCCTGTGGTAACCTGCGCGCCTGCGTAAATAATGAACAGTCTGGAGATATTGCAATGATTCAACCGATCCTGCGTCAAACCCTGCTGGCCGCCTGTGCCGGCATCCTGCTGGCCGGCTCCGGCGCCAGTCTGGCGGGCATTGCCGAGGCGGAAGCCGCCTACGTCAAGCAGGAGTACTTCCAGGCCTACCGCGAGGTAATTGAGCCCGCCAAGAAGGGCGAGGCGGCCGCGCAGTCCGTCGTCGGGCGCATTTATTTCGAGGGCAACGGTGCGCCGCGCGACCACTTTGCCGCGTTCAGCTGGTACCGCAAGGCTGCTGAACAGGGCCATGCCAGTGCCCAGTACGAGCTGGCCCGCTTCTATCAGAATGGCAATGGCACCAAGCCCGATCCTGTTCTGGCCGCGCAGTGGATGGAAAAAGCGGCATCACAGGGTGTGCTGTGGGCCATGGTGGGCGCCGGCAACATCTTCCGTGACGGCCAGGGTGTTCCAGCCGATCCGGTGAAAGCCTTCCAATGGTTCAGCATTGCAGCGGCGGCGACTGAGAATCCGGCGACCGCCGAGACCATCAAGCTCGCGAAGCAGGCGGTCGCGGACCTGCAGCCCAAACTGGAACCGGCGCAACTTCAAGCGGCACAGAAGCAGGCCACCATGTGGCAGGCCGCGAAGATCGCACGCGACACGACCTGGATGCAGCCCATCAACAAACCGTTGCCCACGGTGATCCGCAAAGCTGCTGAGCCGGACAAGAACGAATCGTTGAAGCCGGGCGCCTCGCCGCTGGCGAAGGATTTTTTCCCGAAGTCCTGAACCGGGCGGCGATCGTCTGCGGGTGGCCCGCACGTGCTCCGCGCGGCCTTCTCAAATGGCCAGCGTGGATACCACTTGGCCCAGCCTGCTGACGCAGGCAAATGCCGCACCCGAAGAACGCAGCCAGTCCATTCCTTCGGGATCTCCCTTCAGCATGGCTACCGTGGTGAGGCTACCCGCGACGAGACAACCCGGCGCGAGCGCAGTGGCGCTTTGCAGGCCGCAAACAGGCGTGCCGGAGCGCGGGTCCAGAATGTGGCAGTAACGCCGTCCTTCAAACTCGAAGTAGCGCTCATAGTCGCCGCTGGTGGCAACCGCGCCTGATGCAATCGGCAGGGACAGCAACAGACCACCCGCGTTTCGGGGGTGGCGGATTCCCAGCAACCACGGCGAGCCGCGCTCCTGCGGTCCCGTGACCACAACATCACCACCGAGGTTGACGAAACCATGGCGCATGCCGTGTGCCAGCAGCACAGCCGCGGCCCGGTCGGCCGCGTATTCCTTGCCGAATCCGCCGAAGTCGAGTTCCATCCCCGGTCTCGGGAGATAGACGCTTTCGCTATGCCGGGTGACCTGTTCCCAGCCGATGAGTGGCAGCAGCGCCGCGACCTGCGCGGCAGGCGGTGGCCGGCCCGCGCGAAAATCCCAGGCGCGCCGCAGGATGCCCGAGGTGATGTCGAACAGCCCGTCACTTTGCCGGTGGCAGGCGTCGGCGAAAGCAAGCAGTGCGGCAGTCTCCGGGTCGATGGGTGTTTCCTTCACGCCGGCGTCGCGATTGATGGTGGAAACAACCGAATCTGCGCGGTAGCGGGAATACTTGGCTTCGATGCGCATTACTTCGTCGATCGCAGCGCGGCCGGCCATTGCGCAGACCGCATCATCTCCATCAATCTCGATGATGTTGTCGCAGGCCATGGCGCGAAAACGGTAGGTGTGGCGGGACATGATGCCAGTCTAGCCTGACCGCTGGGTGCGCAGGTGCTGCGTCTGGCTTACTGGAAGCGGTGAACCAGTCCCACGTTGACCAGCGTCGCCGACAGTGGCTCGAAGTAGGGTGAGCCGCCGCCCGGTTTCCAGGATGCCTGCTGGCGGTAACGCGACACGCCGGCATCCAGCGACGTGCCGGGCGCAAGCTGGAACACCACGCGAATCATCGGTTCCAGCGCGCCGAACGCCGCGAGCCGCTGGTCGCTGGACAAGTATCGCGGTGTTGGTCGTGTGGTGATTTCAGCCGCGTAGAAGTCGGCCGCGCCCTGGCTGTGGTAGCGCAGGCCGGGCTCAATTTTCCAGGTGGCATTCAGGGTTTGCAGCCAGTTGAGCGTCAGCGTGTGGGCGCGAACCCCCCAGGTATCGCGAAAGTATCGATATTCGGCGCTGACCACGGCATTGGCGCCCGGCAGGTTGCGCTTGTAGCGTGTCAGCCAGGCCCATTGGTCGCGGCTGTCCGGTCGCCGGTCCACCTGTCGCGCCAGCGGTGGAAATCCGCCGTCGCGCAGGAACGAAAAAGTTGCCCGATACGGGTCGTCGTAGTAGCCGTGCCCGTGCGAGCGCAGCAGGTTGCTTTGAACCAAAGAGTTGCGATCAAGGATTTGCGTGATACCGGCGAGATACTCACGATTGCGGCGGCGTTCCTGCAGCCCGGGATCATCGCTGGACATCACACGATCGTTGCTCGCGCCGTAACCGAGGGCCAGCGTGGTGTTGCGCTCGTTGAAGTCCAGGGTGCCGTGAATGCCGTAGGCGCGGGAGATGTAGTCCTTTTCCTGCGATTGGGTTCTCGAAAGGGCCAGCGTGTGGTCGCCCAGTTTTGCCTTCAGCGTGTAGTCGCTGGCACTACGATGTTCGGTGATCGAGGCACCGGAGAGAATCTGTATCGGCCGGCCGCTGGCATTGGATACCAGCGCGGTGGACGCGCCGCTGACCGTGTCCACGGTTCCGCTGGCGGAGAATTCGAACGAGTCGCCCAACGGCGTGCTCAACCAGGCCACCGGCTCGCGCACTTTCATCCTGCCGCCGGACTCGCGGTAGGAGAGTGCGCGCAGGCCGATAGCCGCCCCGGTGGGCAGCACGGAAGGAATGATGTCATCGGCAAGCGCCTGCGCACCGGCAGTAACCGGCAGGGCCACAATAGGCAGGGCGGCTGCGGCAGACAGGAGCATGCTCAGCGGTGAACAACACCGCGCCGCGGCAGTCGTGCCGGCGTTCATGCGTCGGTCATTTGCAGCCACAGCCACCTCCGCCCGCTGCCGCTCCACCGGCCGCGGCTTCCTTGCTTGGATAGGTGTATCGGCTGATGATGGCATGGCCGATGTCGGCATCGAACTGCATTTCAGGCTTGGCCAGCGTGCCGCGCTGGGTGGGGGAGACGGTGGTACAACCGGCCAGCAGTCCGAACAATGCGATTGCCAGGCCTGTCGCTCTTTCTATTTGCATGCCTTCCCCCTTGTGGTCGTGCTGATCTTCCGCGCCGTGCCGGTAGACATCCGGTCATGCTTGCGCGGCTGAAGGGGGTACGGGATGCGCCAGGGTTTGGATGCAGGCTTTTCGCGCTGACCAGGGGGTGTGCTACACGGGCCGTTCGCGCGGGACCGTGGCCGCAGGCGCATACCTTGGCACCGGAAGGCGGTGTTGCGCTGCCAGGCCGCATACCGCGGAGACACTTTGCGTTGCCATCTGCAAGTGGAGCAAAATTGCCTTGCCGGTCTGACTTTGGCCGGCGTTCACGCTTTGAAATCCACCCTGCGTATCGCGCCATCCCGACGGATGGTGCCAAGGAGCCCATTTGGTCAGCCAGAAATTGCCCGACGCCAGCGCACCCCGCGTGTTGGTGGCCGACGACAATCCGGTGAACCAGCAGCTTGCCCGCCATTGTCTGGAGCGGCTGGGTTGTCGTGTCGATGTAGTTGCCGATGGGCGGGCGGCGCTGGCGGCCATTGAGCATCACCATTTCGTGATGGTACTGATGGACTGCCGGATGCCGGAGTTGGATGGCTACGAGGCGGTCCGCCAGCTCCGGCGTCGCGAGGCGGCCCTTGGATTGCCGCGCCTGACTGTGATCGCGCTCACTGCCAACTCCGGACTGGACGATATCCGGCAATGCAGGGAGGTGGGCATGGATGATTTTCTTCCCAAGCCGTATCGTGTGGCGCAATTGGCCGACATGTTCAGAAAATGGCGGCCGCACCCTGACCACGGCGCCGCTGACTGACGCGGAACGTTCGCGGGGACGGACTGCAACGTTGGTGGCAACCGATTCCACCGGCGGCAAGGCGTTCTCAGATGCTTGATCCGGATTAAATGCGGCCGGAAATGAATTGCTAAACTGTGCGACTGATCATCGGCGGGAACTCAAGGAGAAAAACATGACTGTCCTCTCGGACCAGCTGCACCTGCATCCGGACCAACTCGGCGCGTACTGGATGCCGTTCACATCGAACCGGCATTTCAAGGCGGCGCCGCGCATGCTGGCCAGTGCAGATGGCATGTATTACAAGACCACTGAGGGCAAGACATTGCTGGACGGTTTTGCGGGCCTGTGGTGCTGCCACGCCGGCCATAACCGCAAGCCGATCGTGGAGGCTATCCAGAAGCAGGCTGCGACGCTGGATTTCTGCTCGCCATTTCAGTTTGCGCATCCGCTGGCGTTCGAACTGGCCAACCGCATCATCGATATCGCGCCGAAGAACATGAAAAACGTGTTCTTCTGCAATTCCGGGTCTGAGGCGG
>CAYSKY010000219.1:0-268 GCA_964431425.1 uncultured Burkholderiales bacterium | reverse complement strand
GAAGATTGCCATCGCCTGGCAGCGCCTGCGCGGCGACGGCGCCCGCACCCGGCTCATCGGCCGTGAGCGCGGCTACCACGGTGTGGGCTTTGGTGGCATTTCCGTCGGCGGCATGGTGGCCAATCGCAAGATGTTCGGGCAGATGCTGGCCGGCGTTGATCATCTGCCCCACACGCACAACCTGAAGGAGAACGCGTTTTCCGAAGGGTTGCCGGCGTGGGGCGCGCACCTCGCCGACGAACTGGAGCGGATCGTGGCGCTGCACGAT
>CAYSKY010000218.1:0-6021 GCA_964431425.1 uncultured Burkholderiales bacterium | reverse complement strand
GGTCTTGCCGTGCGTGCCCGCGACCGCCAGCACCCATTGTTTTGCGAGCAGGTTTTCGCCCAGCCACTGCGGGCCGGAAATGTAGGGCAGGCCGCGGTTGAGGATTTCTTCCACCACCGGAAAGCCGCGCCGCATTACGTTGCCGATCACATACAGATCCGCCTTGTAGGTGTCCAGTTGCGCCGCATCCAGGCCTTCGTGCAACGCAATGCCTTCGCGCTCCAGTTGCGTAGACATGGGCGGGTATACGTTGGTGTCGCAACCGGTGACGGTATGACCGGCCTGGCGCGCGAGGACGGCGATGCCGCCCATAAAGGTGCCGCAGATACCGAGGATGTGGATGTGCATGGCGTGTTCTACCCGTGTACGGGCGGTGTTTGATCGAAAGGGAAGTGTCCGCCTGGAATGAGGCGTTTTTCTGACATGGGCGGGTGATAAATCGGGCGCAGGTGGTCAAGCCCGAAAAATGAAATAGACCGCTCCCATCAGGCATAGACCCGCCCACAGGTAGTTCCACTTGAGCGGTTCGTTCATGTAAAAGACGGCAAACGGAACAAAGACAGCCAGCGTGATCGCTTCCTGCAATATCTTGAGCTGGCCGAGGTTCATTTCGGTATGGCCGATGCGGTTGGCCGGCACCTGCAGCAGATATTCGAACAGCGCGATGCCCCAACTCACCAGCGCCGCGATCCACCATGGCCGGTCGCTCAGGTTTTTCAGGTGCGCGTACCACGCAAATGTCATGAACACGTTCGATGCGACCAGCATGACGATGGCGGTCAGGGTTGCCGAACCGAACAGGCCGCTCAAGCGGAATCCCCCTTCAAATGCGGGCGCAGATTCTGGATTTGCATGGCGAAATTTTATCACCCGTCATGTGAAATCCCGTCACATGGCCGCATTGCATTTGAGAGTAAACTGGTCGCCCTTGAAACGACTCATGGCGAACGCAATCTATGGTTGATTGCACCCGCCAAACGGATAACCATGGTCCCCCATCTCACCACCTCGCTCACCGGTCCGCTGCTGGATCTGGAAAAGAAAATCCTCGACAGCATGCCGTCCATCGAGCGCTGGTTTCGCGGCCAGTGGACCGAGAACGTGCTGCCGTTCTATTCCTCGGTGGACCTGCGAAATTCCGGATTCAAGCTGGCGCCGGTGGATACCAACCTGTTTCCCGGCGGCTTCAACAATCTCAACCCCGATTTCATGCCGCTTTGTGTGCATGCGGCCATGTCGGCCGTGCAGAAAATCTGCCCGGACAAGCAGCGCTTTCTGCTGATCCCCGAGAACCACACGCGCAACCTGTTTTACCTCACCAACGTCGCCACCATCCAGAAGATCCTCACGCGTGCCGGTCTTGAAGTGCGCGTCGGTTCGCTGTTGCCGGACATCACCGCGCCCACGCCGGTTGCCCTGCCCAATGGTGAAACGCTGGTGCTGGAGCCGATCAAGCGCGTGTCCACGCCGACCGGCGACCGCCTGATGCTTGATGGCTTCGACCCCTGCGCCATCCTGCTCAACAACGATTTGTCGGCTGGCGTGCCGGACATCCTCAAGCTGCTGGCGCAACCGGTGGTGCCGCCCCTGTATTCAGGCTGGACCACGCGCCGCAAGACATTGCATTTCCATGCCTACGACCGCGTGGCGGAAGACTTTGCCAAAATCATCGGCATCGATCCGTGGTTCATCAATCCCGTGTTCAGCCAGTGCGGCAAGGTCAATTTCAGCGCCAGCGAGGGCGAGGAGTGCCTGGCGTCCAACGTCGATGCCGTGCTGAAAGAAACACAGGCCAAGTACGACGAATACGGCATCAAGGAAAAGCCGTTTGTCATCGTGAAGGCCGATGCCGGCACCTATGGCATGGGCATTCTCACTGCGCGTTCGGCCGATGATGTGCGCGGCCTCAACCGCAAGGAACGCAACAAGATGGCGGTGGTCAAGGAGGGGCTGGAAGTCTCCGAAGTCATCGTGCAGGAAGGTGTGCACACATTTGAAAGCGTCAACGGCGCCGTGGCCGAACCGGTGGTGTACATGATCGACCAGTTCGTGGTCGGCGGCTTTTATCGCGTCAACACCGATCGCGGCGTGGACGAAAACCTCAATTCGCGCGGCATGAGCTTTGTGCCGCTGGCCTTCGAGACAGATTGCCACACCCCGGACTGCACCGGCATGCCCGACGCACCGCCCAACCGCTTCTATACCTACGGTGTAGTGGCGCGGCTGGCCATGCTGGCAGCGGCCAAGGAACTGGCGAGCCTCGCTGAAACAGTGGATGTGGAGGCGCTGCCGGTGCCGACGACCCCGCCGACCACCATCCGGCCGCTGGCCGCGGTGACCGCGTCCGCCGACTGAGACTGACCCGCGGTTTCGGCGCTGCGCCCGCCCGCTGCAATCCTGTCCCACAACAACGATAATCAGCCATGCGCATCGCTTTCATTGTCGATCCCCTGCAGAAGCTCAAGGCCTACAAGGACTCGTCCATCTTCATGATGCGCGAGGCCGCGCGGCGCGGCCATGAGGTATGGGCATTTGAGGCACACGAACTGTTTTCCGCCGGGCAGGTCAGCGCCCACGCACATCGACTGGCGGTGTCGGACGACAACGCCGCCTGGTATCGCGTCGAGGCATCCGCCACGCAGCCGCTGACGTTTTTCGACGCCGTGCTGATGCGCAAAGACCCACCCTTCAACCAGGAGTACCTCTATTCCACGCTGTTGTTGAGCCTCGCCGAACAGCAGGGTGCGCGGGTGGTGAATCGCGCCGCGTCACTGCGTGATTACAACGAGAAGCTGGCCATCCTCAAATTCGAGCATTTCACCTCGCCCACTTTGGTCACGGCCGAGATGGCGCGCGTGCATGCCTTCATCGACGAGCACAGGGATGTGATCGTCAAGAAACTCGATGGCATGGGTGGCACCTCCATCTTTCGCGTGCGCGCCGACGACCCGAACCGCAACGCCATTGTTGAAGTGCAGACGGTCGAAGGCCGCGAAACCATCATGTCGCAGCGCTACATCCCGGACATCGTCAACGGCGACAAGCGCGTGCTGGTGATCGACGGAAAGGTGGTTCCGTTTTGCCTGGCGCGTATCCCCAAGGCAGGCGAAACGCGCGGCAATCTCGCAGCCGGCGGTCGTGGCGTCGCGCAACCCATCTCCGCCCGCGACCGTGAGATCGCCGAAGCCCTCGGCCCGCAACTCAGGGCTGACGGCCTTACCATCGTCGGGCTGGACATCATCGGTGAGTGCCTCACCGAAGTGAACGTGACCTCGCCGACCTGCTTCGTGGAGATTTTCGAGCAGGCCGGGTTCAATGCCGCCACACTGGTGGTGGATGCGCTGGAAGGGCGGGGCGGTTGACGCGCGTCGTGCTGTCGTATGCATCGGGGCGGTTCAAGTCTTGTAGACTGGCAGCATGTTCAGAAAATTGAAATGGCCTGTGTTGGCGGCATTGGTCATGCTGCAGCCCCTGTCCACATTGGCCAAGTGCCCGCTCATTGGCTACACCGTCACCGGTGTGGTTTCTGGCGAAGACGCCAAACCCATAAAGGCCGCCAGCGTTTCCATTGTTTCGCTGGGCGAGTTTTTCCCCCAGCACCCCGTTATGGTCACTACGGATGAGGCCGGCGAGTTCAAGGCGCAGATGCGGTATGACACTTACTCCGGCGGCAGTGTGAGTGGCGATGATTGCTTCCGGAAACCGACGCGGGTTTCGATCGCCGTGCAGGCGACGGGATTCAATCCGGCCACCAAACAGGTCGCCATCGGCAGTGATCTAAAGGTGGTGGCAGACGTCGCGCTGGTCAAGTCACCCTGACTTTTCCTGGTCGACGCCAATGCCCGAACCCATCCTCACCTACCGCGGCACCGTCTACCCTTGGCACTGCGACCACGTCGGTCACATGAACGTGATGTGGTACGTGGGCAAGTTCGATGAAGCCACGTGGCACCTGTTCAATCGCATCGGCCTCACGCCGACCTATCTCAAGGACAACCGGCGCGGCATGGCGGCGGTGGACCAGCAGATTTCCTATTTGCGCGAACTGCATGCCGGCGCCGTGGTGTCGATCTACTCTTCCGTCGTGGAAATCGTCGAAAAGCGCATCACCTTCAGCCACGAAATGCGCAACGACGAAACCGGCGAAGTCGCCGCCCGCACCACGTTGAAGGCGGTGCACCTGGATGCCGAATTGCGCAAGTCGTGTGCATTCGCGCCCGGGATCGTGGCCGCCGCGCAGGCGGTGATTCGCGACACCTCTGCCCAGGCTTCCTGAAATCTTGTAGAACGCCAATTGGCGCGCCTTCCAGGCAAAAAGTGCCCGGAATGCCGCGCCAGTGCTGGTGTTTGGCCTGTGCATGGTCGATGCGGCCATATCGCCTGGTGCCTTGCATCCGAAGCGGGGAATTGTCTGTGCGCGCACGCACAGAAGGGGCGGGTTCGCGCCGTTATAAGACTATTCCCGCGCACACCGCCCCTTGGCGGTGGCGCCATTGCCCCGGAAAACAGGAGACCAGGGATGTCCAGCAAAGCCGAACCACCGGGGCACGATCCCCGGCAAAACCTGATTCTGTCGTCGCTGCCCAAAGCGGACTACGAGCGCATCCTGCCCTCGCTGGAGTTCGTCGAGATGCCGCTGGGATGGACCATGTCCGAGTCGGGCGATCACGTGAATTTTCTGCACTTCCCCACCAGCGGCGTGGTCTCGCTGATTTACCAGCTGGAAGATGGCTCCTCTAGCGAGATCGCGCTGGTGGGCAACGAGGGCATGGTCGGGGTATCGATTTTCATGGGCGGCGAGAGCATGCCCAGCAGCACCGTGGTGCAAAGCGAGGGTACGGCGTTCCGCCTCAGCCGCAAGGTGATGAAGCAGGAATTCTCGCTGGGCGGGAAGCTGCAGCACCTGGCGCTGCTCTACACACAGGCGCTGATTTCGCAGACCTCGCAAACCGCGGTGTGCAACCAGCATCACTCGCTGGACCAGCAATTTTGCCGCTGGCTGCTGATGAGCACCGACCGGCTGCACAGCGAAGAACTGGTCATCACGCAGGAACTGCTCGGGCACCTGCTGGGTGTGCGGCGGGAGAGTGTGACGCTGGTGGCCAGCCGCATGCAAAAGGAGGGACTGATTGCGAAGAGCCGCGGACGCATCCGCGTGGTCGACCGGGCCGCGACTGAAAAGCGCGTGTGTGAATGCTATGCCGTGGTGCGCGATGAATACGACCGGCTGCTGCCGCACCCGTCGCGCGTCAATTAGCCGGAATCAACTTGGTGTGAGCCGGGCCCTGGCTTCTTCTTCCGATTCGAACAGCGTGCGCGACACATTGAGGCGCCCGAACGCATCGCCCAGCGTGGCGCGCAGGAATGAACTGGTGGTGTAACGAGTGACGCGGATGTAATAGCGCGTCACCACGTCGCGCACCATTTCGGCGTAAGCGTCTTCAATGTCACGGTCGAGTTCGAAGCCTTCGTAATTGACGATACCGTAGACCTTGTGGCCGATGGGTTCACAGATCGAGGCGACCTTGTTGCGGATGGCATCCACGCCGTCCTGCGAGGTGATCTTGAGGCGCTCAAAGTTGAGGAACAGGATGTTCTGTTCGGCGTCGTAATTGAAGCGGTCGTCGAACGGCAACCTGAGCAAATCTTCGCGCAGGCCCATGGGCTCGGGGCGGAATATGCGCGCGTCCATCAGGGCGGGCTGCTTGACGATGGGCGCAAAGGCCATACGATCGAGAATGTCCCTCTGCAGGTCGATGCCGGGCGCGATCTCGATGAGCTCCATTCCCGCCTTGGTCAGACGAAACACACAGCGTTCGGTGACGAACAGCACATCCTTGCCGGCGGCTGCGGCGTAGGGCCCCGAAAATGTCCGCTGTTCGACGGTGTCGACAAATTTCTGAACCTTGCCGTCGCGGGCGATTTCCAGTTTGCCGCCATCGATGTCGATCTGCAGGTCGCCGGCGGTGAAGGTGCCCACGAAGACGACCTTCTTGGCGTTCTGGCTGATGTTGATGAAGC
>CAYSKY010000217.1:5335-6038 GCA_964431425.1 uncultured Burkholderiales bacterium | reverse complement strand
GCCCTGATTGTGTCTCGAGTGCGCGGGTGCCGGTTTGCGGACGCTGGCCGGGCCCAACTTCAGAACGCGGGAGGGTTGCAACGGCTACCAGATCTTTGGTTGGTCGGCGTGTTGCCTCGGGCACGACCGGTGCCGGGGAAGTGCATCGCGACTCGACGAGGGTTCCGGTGGACGCGGATGCGTCAGGCTTGGCGGCAATCGTGCAGGAAGCCTCAACCGTCGCGCTCACGCCAAGGCTGGCGCTCTGGGCGCCCGCTTGCGCCGTTGCCGCGGTAAAGACGGTAAAGGCGGCCAAGGCGAGTATGACCGGCCGATTCCATCGCGTTTTTGCAGTTGTTCCAAGCCAGATATGAGGAACGACAGCCATTTTGACGACAATCCGCAAATGCCCATATCCCGGGCGGTAATGGAATATCGGCGCGCAGGGCGGATTCTGTATCAGGCAAAACGGAAGTTGCCGGGGCCGGACGCAACGGAAACGCTGCGTGTGGGAAGCCACGGAATCACAATTGTTAACAGTGGCGGCGTCCCATCGTGCGCTGCCTCACAGAATTACGTGCCGGAGCAGAAGATAATCCTGCTTGACCCATCGGATACTTCAGCGTAAAGATGGTCGCGTACGTACCGGCAACGATCGATTCGTCCGCCGGGAACTAGCCCCAACAACAGAACGGAGAATTCAATGCGTATCGCTTTTGGTTTC
>CAYSKY010000217.1:4327-5325 GCA_964431425.1 uncultured Burkholderiales bacterium | reverse complement strand
GCGGTTGCCGGTTTGCTGGTCGCATCGCAGGGCGCCCAGGCGCAAAGCACAACGACCGCGGCCATCGGTGTATCCGCCACGGTCGGCGCCAATTGCATTGTGGCGACGGTGCCCATCGCGTTTGGTGTTTACAACCCGACCAGTGCAACCGCGCTGAATGCAACCGGCCAGGTACAACTGACCTGCACCATCGGCGCGACACCGGCCATTGCCGTCGACAACGGACTCAATTCCACGGCCGGTCAGCGCCGCTTGTTGAGTGGTGCGACCAATTTCATCAATTACAACGTGTTCCAGCCCGCGTCCAACGCCGCGGCCGCTGCCTGCGCGTTCACCACGGCCTATCCGACGGTCGCTCCCGGATTCGTGCTGACGGCCGCGCCCTCGACAGCGCAGCGGGTCTATAACGTCTGCGGACAGATCCCGGCCCTGCAAAGTGCGGCGGTTGGCACCTATTCGGATACGATTACCGCGACCGTAACCTTCTAGTCGGAAGCAGTATGCCGCGCGTGCGCCGTGCGATTGTGCGGGGCTCGCGCAAACGCCCGGTTCGCCTGTCAGGCTGGCCGGGCGTTTTCATTTGAAGATGGTCCTGGTTTTACGCAAGGCTGGGCGCGGCCCCGCCACCTATAATCTTGCCGGCTGTGTCGCGCCCGTGCCGGCACCCATGCAAGCGTTGGAGAGACCATGAAGCGGCGGCAAATGATGTCTGGTGTGCTGGCGGCAGCCCTGGTGGCCGCGTCGGCGCTCGCTTTCGGGGGCGCGTTTCAGGTCAGCCCGGTACGCGTGCAGCTTTCACCCGACGTGCCGACTGCCGCCATCACGGTGCGCAACGAGTCGTCCACGGAGGAGGTGGTGGTGCAGTTGCGCGCGACCGACTGGGTTCAGCAGGCGGGTGAAGACGTTTACACGCCGAGCCAGGACCTGATCGCGACGCCGCCGATCTTCACCATGAAGCCCGGCGGCAGCCAGACCGTGCGCGTCGGTCTGCGCAAACC
>CAYSKY010000217.1:0-4317 GCA_964431425.1 uncultured Burkholderiales bacterium | reverse complement strand
GTGCAGCAGACTTTCCGCCTTTACATCACCGAAGTGCCCTCCACACCGCGCGAGGGATTCCAGGGGCTGCAGGTGGTGCTGAACATCGGCATCCCGGTGTTCATTGCGCCGCGCGCCGCGGCCGGTGCGCTCCCCGCATGGCGGGCAAAACTGGCGCCTGACGGAAAGCTGCAACTGTCGGCCTCCAATCCGGCCAATTCACACATTCAGATTCTCGACGCGGCGGTTTATGACGAAGCGGATGGAACTGCCATTGCCGCGACCCAGCAACCGCGCTACATCCTTGCGAACAGCACCGTGACCTGGCAACTGGCCACAGCCCGGGCGCCGAAAGGCAGGCTGCGCGTGACGGCGCGAACCGACGCGGTGCCCATCGACGTCGTGATTCCGCTGGAATAGCGGCCCCTTGGCGGCAACTCTCCTGAATTCGGGCCGTCGGTCCGAACGGTGTGGCGACGGTGGCGAGGACGCGAATGTCCGCGCCGGCCGTTGCATGCGGGTGCCCGGCCGGATCGGCGCGGCTGTAGCTACGGTAGCGTGGGCGCTGGCACCATTCCCTGTGCATGCGCAGGCGGGACAGATCCGGATTGCGCAAAGTGCCGGTCCCCGTACTGTCACGGCACCGGTTGCCGCCCCATCGGCCCAGCCGTACCCCGCCTATCTTGCGTTGCGAATCAACGGACAGTCGGCCGGCGCCGCGTTGCTGGTCTGGCGTGCCGGCGAGTCCGGCTTTTACCTGAGTGAAAAGGACGCCGGTGCGTTGCGCCTGGCACTAAAGCGATTTGCCGCCCCCGCGAATTTCGACGCGGAGCGACACTATCCAGTGCATGGCATCGCCGGCATCGAGGTCGCATTTGACGAGGCGACGCAAACCCTGGCCCTGACGGTTGCGGCGCTGGTCTTTGAGCGCGCGTCGATGGACCTCGTATCCGGGCCGCGCACCATGGCCACACGGCCGGATCCGGGCTCCTTCCTGTCGTATGACCTGTTCGCGCAACGCGCGTCGTCGGGTGATCCGCGCGCCAGTGCCGGCGGCCAGCTTGAGTGGGGCGTTTTCATGCCGGCTGGCGTGCTGGTCAACTCACTGCTCGGGACGCGCGCCGGTTCGGCCGGCAAAGTGACGCGGCTCGACTCTGCATTCAATATCGATCTGCCCGATTCCATGGCCAGCTGGCGGATCGGTGACGGCATCACCCGCACGGCGACGTGGGGCAACCCGTCGCGCTTTGCGGGCGTGCAGTACGCCACCAATTTCAGCACCCAGCCGGCCATCATCACCTATCCGCTGGCGGCGCTGTCGGGCCAGACTTCGCTGCCATCGGTGGTGGATGTATATGTCAACAACGTTCTCGCAGCATCGCGCAACGTACCGGCCGGGCCGTTTACGCTCAATGAATTGCCGGGCATCAACGGGCAGGGTGAAATCCGCCTGCAGGTGCGCGACCTGCTGGGGCGCGAACAGACCGTGACTGCCGCCGCCTACGGAAGTACGGCGCTGCTGCGCGCCGGGCTGGATGATGTCGCGTTCCAGGCCGGTACCTTTCGCGAGCGATATGGGTTGCGCAGCGCGGACTATGGCAGGGGATTTGCCAGTGGATTCTGGCGCCGGGGTGTCAGTGACACCGTGACCGTGCACGGCGCCGCCGAACTGGCGCGCGGACAACTGGCGGGGGGCGCGGGGGCAACCTGGCTCATGGGGTCCATCGGCGAGTTCTCGGCTTCGGCCGCGGCCAGCCATCAGTCGGCCGACTCCGTCGCCACCGCCAGTTCGCTGTTTGCGGCGTCCATCCTGCCGACGCCGGGGCTAAGCGATGCGGGGGCGCGCAATGGCCGGGCGTGGACCCTGGGCTGGAACCGGCGCACACAGAACTGGAGTATCGGCGGACTCGCGAGGATGGCGTCGCCCGGTTTTCGCAGTCTGTCTGATCTGGGGGCGCTGGCCGACGTCGCACCGCCGCGGCGCGAGCTTTCTGCGTTCGCCAGCATCGGCACCTCGGCGGGCTCGTTTGCCATGGGCTATGCGGCCCTGACGCGGCCGGCTGCGAACCTCACGCTGGAGCGCAGCGAGTTGCTGCAACTGGCGTGGTCCATCGGCGTCCGGCGCCTGGGGTTCTTTTCGGTGAACGCCTTCGCCAATCTGCAAGGCACGCGGGATCGCTCAGTGGTGCTGGCCTACACTCTGCCGCTTGATCCGTTCACGCAGGCGGGCGCCAGTTCATCCGTGACCCGCGGGGCAGCCGGGCAGCAGACCGAGAATCGTGTGAACCTGCAACGCAGCCTGCCCACTGCGGATGGTTTTGGCTATCGCCTGGATGTCAGTGACCAGCGGCGCGCGATTGCGAATCTGCAGGCGCAGAACCGCAGCGGTACCTACGGCCTCGAGCTGGCAAGGCTTGCCGGCTCGACAGCCGGCCGGTTGAGCGCGGCTGGCTCCCTTATCTATATGGGCGGGGAACTGAACGCCGGCCGCCGGGTGGAAGATGCATTCGCGCTGGTCAGGGTGCCGGATTTTCCCGGCGTGCGCGTCTACCTCGACAACCAGGAAGTGGGGCGCACCAACGGGCGCGGCAATCTGTTCGTGCCGCGTTTGCAGCCTTATCAGGTGAACCGCCTGTCGATCGAACAACTTGACCTGCCGCTGAGCGCGGAGGTGATGTCGCTCAAGCAGGAGACAACCCCATACCTCAAGAGCGGCGTGGTGGTGCGCTTTCCGGTCAAGGAAACGCAGGGCGGAATGATCCGCCTCATCGATGCCGCCACGCGCCCGATTGCTGCCGGTGCGGTGGTGACAAACCTGGATACCGGCGAGGCATTCCCGGTCGCCCGCGATGGTGAAGCATTCATCACCGGTTTGTCGGCCATCAGCCGGATCCGTGTGAGTCTGCGGGACAAAAGCTGTACCATCGAATTCACCTACAAGCGCAGTGCCGACCCACAACCCCGATTGGGCACCTTCACATGCAAGCTCAAGCCCTGATGTTCCGGCGATATGCAAGCCGCGGCGCATTGATCGTCGCTGGATCGTGGGCAACGTGCGGCTATGCCGCGAGCTGCCTGGTCAGCGCCGGCGCCATCGGTTTTGGAACGTACGATCCGCTGTTGCCGGCGCACGATGACTCCAGCACCACCATTGTGGTCAGCTGTTCTTACACCGGGCCCGCCGCATCCGAAGTCGTTGGTTACACGCTGAGCTTGTCCACCGGCACCGGCAGTTACGCGGCGCGCACCCTGCTGCGCGGCGCCTCGGTCATGACCTATAACCTGCATGCCAGTCCCAGCCGCGATGCATCCTCAATCTGGGGCGACGGCACGGGTGGCTCGGTCACGGTGTCTGCATCCCTGCCGGTACTTACTTCCAGCAATCCGGTGCGGCTTGCCAATCACACGGTGTACGGCAGGATTCCCGCGCGGCAGGACCTGCCGGTCGGTACCTATGTGGCGAGCGTGCTGCTGACCATGACGTATTAGCACTCAGGCAACCGGGGTCAACGCACGGCGACACGGCGTTGGCTGCCTCCCAATCAGGAACTGCAGGAAAGCGCCGAGCATCCCGGCCGGTTGCGCGCCCATTCGGGGCGGCGTGCGGCCAGGTCCTGTTGTTCCGGCTGTTCGTCATACGGGTGTTGCAACACGGCCATTGCACGGCGCAGCATGCTGTCGTCGCCGTTAGCCAGCGCGTCGATACATTGCTGGGCGATGTAGTTGCGCAGCACGTATTTCGGATTGGTGCGGTTCATGGTGCGGCGACGCGTTTGCGGGTCCGGGTTGTCCTGATGCGTGCGGCCAACAAAGCTGTGCAACCAGGTGAGCAACTGTTCGCGATAAGGTGAAGCCAGTACCTGCTCGTCAAAGAAGGCACCTGCCAGTGGTGCAATCATCGCTTCATCCGGTGCCGACTCCAGCGGCACATCGGCCAGCCCGCGGAAGAACAGGGTCATATCGGTCTCGGTGGCCTGCAGCAGCTCATAGAGATCGATCAGCAGCGCTTCGTCCTTCGGCGGCTCGCCCTCGCCGGCGATTGCCAGTTCGCGCCAGCCGAGCTTATCCGCCAGCATACGTCGCGATTCGCGGTGGAAGGTCTGCTCAAACAATTCCAGGCCGCGGTATAACGGCGCCTCGTCGTTGATCAGCGGAAACAGTGCGCTGGCCAATCGCGACAGGTTCCAGTGGGCGATCTGCGGCTGCTGTCCATAGGCATAACGGCGACCGGCCGCGTCGGTGGTGTTGGGCGTCCAGCCGGGCTCGAAGCCTTCCAGCCAGCCGTAAGGGCCGTAATCGATGGTGAGCCCCAGGATCGACATGTTGTCGGTATTCATC
>CAYSKY010000216.1:0-6068 GCA_964431425.1 uncultured Burkholderiales bacterium | reverse complement strand
GCTGAAGGGTGGGTCAGCCAGCCAGAAGGAGCGCGGCGCCGCCAAACCTGGCGCCAGCGAAAAGATGGTGCAGTGCCAGCTTTGCGGCGTGTTCATGCCGGAAACGGAGAGCATGAGCGTCGACGGCAGGCTGTCCTGCCGCCAGCCGGATGCATGCCTGCATCGGCAGCGCGCCTGACCGCAGGTTGAGCCGCATGGCGACCCTGCCACCCGCAATCGCCTCAGCTGCATCCCAGCTTCCCGCCGGCGCCGCTACCGGGCCTACGGAGACGATCTGGCGGTCACTGACGATCTTCTGTCGCTATCGCCTGGTCATTGCCATCATCCTGGCGCTTTCCTATTGGGGATTCCAGCGTTACCAACTGCTGGTCACCACTTCCATGGAACTGGCCGGCTGGTCGCTTGGCTTGTATCTGCTCGCCGCAGTTTTGCTGGCCGGAATGGCGGAGGTGCGTTCGCCGGGGCCGTCGCGGCATCTATCGATGCAGGTGCTGGTGGACGTGGTGGCGATGACGCTGCTCATGCATGCATCGGGCGGCATCCGCAGCGGCATCGGCCTGTTGCTGTTGGTGACGCTTGCCGCTTCCGCGCTCGTGGCGCGTGGACGCATCGCGTATTTTCATGCCGCCGTGGCGGCGCTGGCGATCCTGCTGGAGCAATCCTGGCAGTTCCTTGTGCTCGATGCGCAGATCGCCGACTTCGTGCAGACCGGACTGTTGGCGGGCAGCTATTTCGTCATCGCCGGGCTGGCTTACACCCTGGCGAAATATGCCGAGGGCGCAGAACGGATCGCCGCACTGCGCGGCGTCGATCTCGCCAACCTTGCTCAAATCAACGAACTCGTCATCCGCGACATGCAGGACGGCTTCGTGGTGGTCGATGAAAACGGCATCGTGCGCCAGCACAATCCGCAGAGCGAACTGCTGGTCGGCGGCCTGCGTGGTGCCAATGGACGGCGCCTGGCCGATGTCTCAGGCGTGCTGGCCGGTATGCTGGATTCCTGGCGCCGCGACCCTGAGCGCACTTTTTCCATCGTGCGCGACCGTGCCACCCAGCGTGACATCCAGGTCCGCTTTGTGGCGATCGGCAAGGCGGCCGCGTCAGAAGCAGTGGAAGTGGCGGCCCCCACGGTGGTGTTTATCGAGGACGCGGGGCGCATCCGTGCCCAGGCCCAGCAGATGAAGCTGGTGGCGCTCGGCCGCCTGACGGCAAGCATCGCCCACGAGATCCGCAATCCGCTTTCCAGCATCAACCACGCCGCCGAGCTGATGCATGAAGATGCTGAACGCACCGGCCGCCGCGCCGAGGACGCGCGCCTGCTCACGATCATCCGCGATAACGCCTATCGTCTCGATCGCATGGTCCAGGAGGTGCTCTACCTCAATCGTCGTGACCGCGCGCAGCCGGAGCCGATTGATGTCCAGGACTACCTGGGCCGGTTTCTCGGCGACTTCACCGGCAATGAGAAACTTGATCCGGCGATGATCGAAGTGCGCATCGACACGGATCGCAAGCCCATGTTCGACCGCAGTCATTTCGACCAGGTGCTGTGGAACCTGGTGCGCAATGCCTGCCACCACGGCAGCCGGCAACCCGGCAGTGTGCTCATGCACTTTCACGAGATCGATGCCGGCGGCGTGCCCGCGCTGGATATTGTTGATGACGGGCCCGGCGTATCTGCGGAGGCGATCCCGCACCTGTTCGAGCCATTTTTCACGACAGCCAGCACCGGGACCGGCCTGGGCTTGTATATTGCGCGAGAGCTCGCCGATGTCAACGGCGCCCGCCTCGAGTTTGTCCCCGACAGACCCGACGCCCGAAAGGGTGCCTGCTTCCGCATCACGTTCACAGGAGTGCATACCCGCGCATGAAGGCGAAACAAGTATTGATCGTCGATGACGAATCCGACATCCGGGAGCTGATCGTGCTCACGCTAATGCGCATGGGCATCGAATCGGTCACCGCCAGCTCTTGCGAGGAGGCATTCGTACGCCTGGGTGAACAAAGCTTCGACCTTTGCCTGACCGACATGCGCCTGCCGGATGGCGACGGCCTCGGCATTCTCACGCATATCGCCACCCACCACGGCAATACGCCCGTCGCCGTGATCACCGCCTATGGCAGCACCGACAATGCGGTGGCCGCACTGAAGGCCGGTGCATTCGACTACCTGTCCAAGCCCATCCAGCTCAAGCAGTTGCGCGAGGTCATCACCTCGGCATTGAATCTGCCGAAGCCGCCGGGCGAACGGGTCAGGCGCGGCACGGCGGCGGATCGTAGCAACCCGCCCCCGGCATCGGGCGAGCCGGATTCGGCGCCGAAGCCGGCCGGGACATCGCGCCTCATCGGTGAATCCGCGCCCATTCAAAAGGCGCGGGACATGATCGCCAAGCTTGCGCGCAGTCAGGCGCCGGTGCACATCGCCGGTGAATCGGGCTCGGGCAAGGAAGTCGCAGCGCGCCTGATACACGACGGTTCTGCCAGACGCGAAGCGCCGTTTGTCGCGGTCAACTGCGGCGCCATCCCCGAAAACCTGATGGAGAGCGAGTTCTTCGGCTATCGCAAAGGCGCCTTTACCGGTGCCGACGCCGACAAGGACGGCTTCCTGCACGCCGCCGACGGCGGCACCCTGTTTCTCGATGAAGTGGGCGATCTGCCGCTGGTCATGCAGGTGAAGTTGCTGCGCGTCATACAGGACAAGAAAGTGCGCAAGTTGGGCGATACCGGTGAGGTACCGGTCGACTTTCGCATCATCTCCGCCACGCACAAGAATCTGGGCGAGAAAGTCACCGCCGGCGAGTTCCGGCAGGATCTGTTTTACCGCCTCAACGTGATCGAGCTGAAGATGCCGAGCCTGCGGGAAATCCCCGAGGACATTCCGCTGATGGTGGAACAGATGTTGTCGCGACTTGCGCAGCAGGCCGGCATCGCGCTGCCGCAATTGAGCAGCCAGGCGCGTGTCGCGCTGGCAGGTTACGACTACCCCGGCAATGTGCGCGAGCTGGAAAATATCCTCGAGCGTGCGCTGGCGCTGTGCGACGGCAAGGTGATCAGCGAGGCCGACCTGTATCTTCGGGAGGACGGCGCCGCCGCCAGCTCAGCTGGCGCCGTAACGTCGGGTGAACGGACCATACCCCTGCACGAGTACCTCGACCGGATCGAGCGCGAGCAGATCATGAAAGCGCTGGAACAGACCCGCTTCAATAAAACGGCGGCTGCCAAGGTGCTGGGTATCACCTTCCGCAGCCTGCGCTACCGGCTGGATCGTCTCGGTATCGACTGACAGCCAGCCGATATCCGCCCGGCGGACGCCCATGTAAACTGAAGGCGCCTTCCAGTCCCTGCCGGGGGAGCCCACACCGTGTATGCGCGAATCCTGGAGCGCTGGCCTCTTGCGAGCCGGACGCTCCTGCTGTCGCTGACTTACTTTATTGCCACCAGGCTGTCGGTCATGATCACGGACCTGGACAGCAATGCGTCTGCCGTCTGGCTGCCCGCCGGCATCGGATTTGCCGCGCTCACCTGGTACGGCTACCGGCTGTGGCCCGGTGTTGCCCTGGGTGCGCTGGCCGGCGTCCTCGTCCCGGACATCACGCCCGCCGCAGCACTGCTGATGGCATTGGCAAACACACTGTTTGCCTTGCTGGGCGCGTGGCTCGTGCGCAGCCGGTTTGGCTTCCAGCACGACAACCTGCGGGTGCGCGACGTCCTCGTCATGTTTGTTCCGGTGGCACTCGGCACCAGCGTGGTTTCGGCGGCACTGGGCACCACCGCCCTCATCATCAACGGCTGGGCCACCTGGCCCGAAGTGCCGGTGCGTGGAACACTCTGGTGGCTGGGCGACGCCATAGGCCTCATCATCATCGCCCCGCTTGCCCTGAGCTGGCGCTCGCGGCGCGAGCCGCTGGTGGCCCGCGATGCGGTAATGCTGTTCCCCTGCCTGTTTGCCGGCGTGGCATTCAGCCTGTCGAACGTGCCGCCCTGGGTGCACGTCATGATGGTGCTGGCCATCTTCCCGTTCGCCGTCTGGTGTGCGCTGCAGTCCTCGATGCGCGCGATCACCCTCGCCAACCTTGGCATCGCGGCGATCGCCGTGGTCGCCACGTCGATGGGCCGCGGGCCCTTTGCCGACCAGCCCGACCTGTACCGCAGTATCGTCCAGCAGGGATACATCTATTCGTTGTCGCTGGTCATGTTGGTGCTGGGCGCCGCACGTGCGCAGCGCCGCGTCGCCGAGCGCGACCTGCGCCAGTCGCAGTCACTGTTCTCGAACCTGTTCGAGGCCAGCCCGGTGGCCATTGCCTTCAGCCGCCTGAGCGATGGCCGTTACATCGAAGTCAACCAGGCCTGCCTGAAGCTGTTCGGTTTCGAGCGCAGCGAGGTCATCGGAAAAACCACGCTGGAGCTGGGCTTGTGGCCCAGCGCCGACGGTCGCAGCGAACTCCTGCAGCAGCTCGCCGGCCAGGGGCGTGCCGACCAGGTGGCGGTGCGGCTGCGCAACCACAGCGGCGTCGAGATGGACGTGCTGTATTCGGCCCAGGTTATCGACTACGGCGGCGAACGCTGCATTGTTGCGACCTTGATTGACGTCAGCGCCACGCAGCGCGCCGAGCTGGAGCGGCGGCGATCCGAGGAGCGCTTCGCCCGCATCTTCAACTCCAGCCCCGATGCCATCATCATCTCGCGCCTGTCTGACGGCGTGTATGTCGAACTCAACGAAGCCTGGCAAAACCTGTGCGGCTACACGCGCGAAGAGCTGATCGGGCACAGCGCGCTCGCCCTCGGCATCTGGGTGGATCCGGGCGAGCGACAGGCGCTGCGCGGGCGCCTCCAGGCCGAGGGGCGCGTACGCGACTTTGAATTCCGGCTGCGGCGCAAAGATGGCGGCGTCGCCGAGTCGGTGATGTCGGGCGAAGTCATCGACATGCATGGCGAAGCCTGCCTGCTGGCCATCCTCACCGACGTCACCGAACGCAACCAGGCCTACCGCCGGCTGCGCGCCAGCGAGCAGCGTTTTGCCGATGTGGTCGATGCCGCCGGCGAGTACGTTTGGGAGGTGGACATCGCCGGCCAATACACCTACCTGTCCGCCCGCATCGAGATGGTGCTCGGCTACCCGCCGGCGGAAATGCTCGGCAAGACCGCCTACCACTTCACCACCGCCGAAGAAGTGGAGCGACTGCAGCAATGGTTTGCCGCACGTGCCGATGCCGGTGAACCCATCCGCCACCTGGAACACATGTCGGTCACCAAAGACGGTCGCGTCATCTGGCTGCAGATTTCCGGCGTGCCGATGTTTGACATGAACGGTGCGCGCATCGGCTTTCGCGGCACCGGGCTCGACATCACCGAGCGCAAGCTGGCCGAACAGCGCATCGAGGAGCTGGCCACGCGCGATGCGCTGACCCAGCTGCCGAACCGGCGCCTGCTGGCTGACCGCCTGTCCCAGGCCATCCTCTCCGCCCAGCGCAATGAAAGCCTGGTCGCGGTGCTGTTTGTTGACCTCGACCGCTTCAAGACCATCAACGACTCACTGGGCCACGCGGTAGGCGACGAATTGCTGCGCATGGTGGCGGCGCGGCTGCAGGAAATCATGCGCAAGGGCGATACGCTGGCGCGCATCGGCGGTGACGAGTTCGTGGTGGTGCTGGAAAGCCTGCGGCTTGCGGAGGACGCGGGCGCGGTCGCACAGAAGATCATCCAAACGCTGTCAGAGCCCTATGCCATCCATGCCAACACCCTGTCGACATCGGCCAGCGTCGGCATCAGCGTTTACCCCAGCGATGCCGTCGACGGCTCGACCCTGGTCCGCAATGCCGACATGGCCATGTACTTTGCGAAGGAGCACGGCCGCCGCAACTACCAGTTCTACTCCGAGGAGATGAACGCCCGCGCCGTGGAAAAACTCACCATGGAAAGCACCCTGCGGCGGGCGATCGAGCGCGGCGATTTCGAGCTTTACTACCACCCCAAGTTCAGCATCGGCGGCGGCGCATTGGCCGGCGTCGAGGCGCTGCTGCGCTGGAACCACCCGGAGCTGGGCCTGGTGGGGCCGGCCAGTTTCATCC
>CAYSKY010000215.1:4394-6093 GCA_964431425.1 uncultured Burkholderiales bacterium | reverse complement strand
GAACGAAGCGCATCGCTTTGGCTGGGTGGTGGAGATTGACCCCTTTGATCCGCAGTCCACGCCGGTCAAGCGTACGGCACTTGGGCGCTGCAACCATGAAAGCGCGTTTCACACGCTGGCGAAGGATGGACGCGTCGTCATTTACACGGGTGACGATGCGCGCTTTGAGTACATCTACAAATTCGTCTCGCGCGATCCGTGGAATCCACGGGACCGCGCGGCCAACCGCGATCTGTTGGACCACGGCACGCTCTATGTGGGCAAATTCAACGACGACGGCAGCGGTGAATGGCGGGCGCTGGTGCACGGCGAGAACGGGCTGACACCGGACCATGGATTCGCCGAGCAGGCGGAGGTGGTTATTCACGCCAAGGAGGCGGGTGAACAGGCGGGCGGGACCAAAATGGACCGGCCCGAATGGATTGTGATCCATCCGGTCACCGGCGAGGTCTATGCATCGCTAACGGAGAATAACCAGCGGGGCCTGCCTGGCAAACCGGCGCGTGATGCCGCCAACCCGGTGGACAAGAACCTCTACGGCCAGATCGTGCGCTGGCGAGAAGCCGGCGGCGATGCAGCGTCCACCAAGTTCCGCTGGGACCTGTTCGTTATCGCCGGCGACCCAAGTCATCCCGATGCATCGCAACGTGGCAACATCCGTGGTGATGCCTTCGGCTGTCCGGATACGTTGCGTTTCGGCCCGGACGGCATGCTCTGGATCGGCACCGACACCAGCACACCCGGGCGCAACCTTTACGCCAGCCTTGGCAACAACGCGCTGCTGGCGGCAGACACCGCGACCGGCGAGATCCGCCGGTTTCTCACCGGGCCGCGCGGTTGCGAGATCACCGGCATGACCTTGACGCCGGACGGGCGCGCTGCGTTCCTCAACATCCAGCACCCCGGCGAATTCAATGAAAATCGCGATGGGCCGCGCATTAGCAACTGGCCCGCCGGCACCGAGGGCGCCCGACCGCGCAGCGCCACCATCGTGATCACAAAGGACGATGGCGGGCCAATCGGCACTTAGCCACATCCTGCCGGGCCCATATTTCGCTGGCCCCGGCCGGTGCACTTGCACTACAATCCCGCCACCCCTTGCGTCCGGCGTGCTCTGCTGAGCCCCGCTCCGCCGGCTCCGCGCTGAGGTGTCCCCGGCCATCGCGCTTGCAGGCCGGAACCATTCCCGGACCGCGCCATGCTCAACGTATTCGTGCTCAATAACCGCCGCCTGAACCAGCTGCAGGTGGACAGCCTCGACGACCTCAAGAACTCCGAGCCCATCTGGATCGACCTGGTGTCGCCCACCGACACCGAACGTGGCTGGATCAAGGAGCTGTTTGCGCTGGAACTGCCTTCCCTGGAAGACATGCAGGACCTGGAGTCGAGCGCACGTTTTTTCGAAGGCGAGAACGGCGAGTTGCACCTGCGTTCGGACTTCCTGCTTGAAATCAACGAAGACGATTCACGCAACGTGCCGGTGGCGTTCATTCTCAAGAACAACGCGCTGTTGTCGCTGCACCTGGAAGACCTGCCCGTGTTCCGGCTGGTGCGCATGCGTGCCCGCACCCGCCCCGGCTACATCGAGGATGCCCGCGAAGTGCTGCTCGATCTGTACGCCACCGACGCCGAGTATTCCGCCGACGCTCTGGAAAGCGTCTACGCGGAACTGGAGAAAATCTCCGCCTCGGTGCTGACC
>CAYSKY010000215.1:2348-4384 GCA_964431425.1 uncultured Burkholderiales bacterium | reverse complement strand
CATCTACGACGGTCTGGAGCAGGTCAGCGCCAAGGTGCTGACGCAGGACGTGGACGACAAGGCCGCCGGCGCCGCGCTGACGGCCATCGCGCGCGAGGAAGACCTGAACGGCCGCATCCGCCGCAACGTGATGGACACGCGCCGCGCGGTGTCGTTCCTGATGCGCCAAAAACTGCTGGAGGCCGACCAGATGGAGGAAGCCCGGCAGATCCTGCGCGACATCGAATCGCTGGACGGCCACACCGCCTTCCTGTTCGACAAGATCAACTTCCTGATGGACGCCACGGTCGGTTTCATCAACATCAACCAGAACAAGATCATCAAGATCTTCTCGGTGGCTTCGGTCGCCCTGCTGCCGCCCACCCTGATTGCCAGCATTTACGGCATGAACTTCAAGGGCTGGTTCCCGGAGCTGTCATGGGACTACGGCTATCCGTTTGCGCTGGCGCTGATGGCGGTGTCGGTAGGCGTGCCGTTCGCCTATTTCAAGCGCAAGGGCTGGCTGGACTAACAGCCAAACTCAAGGACTGGCGCGGTTCTCCGGGCCTTTTCGGCCGGGAAGGCGCGCCAATGCTGGAGTTTAGCCTTCGCGAGACAGCGCTTCAGGCCGCCGGCGGAGTGACATTCAGGAAATGCGTGCGGTAGTACTTCATATCCTCGATCGACTCGTAAATGTCCGCCAGCGCCTCGTGCTTGCCATGCTTTTACATCCCCGACATGATCGCCGGCTTCCAGCGCTTGGCCAGTTCCTTGAGGGTTGAAACGTCCAGGTTGCGGTAATGAAAGTAGGCTTCCAGTTCCGGCATCCAGCGTGCGAGAAAACGCCGGTCCTGGCAGATGGAGTTGCCGCACATGGGGGAGGTCTTGGCCGGCACGTGCTGCTTCAGGAATTCGATCATCTGCGTCTGGGCATCGGCATCGGTCAATGTGGATGCCTTGACGCGTTCGATCAGCCCGGACTTGCGGTGAGTGGACTTGTTCCAGTCATCCATGCCATCCAGAACACTGTCAGGCTGGTGAATGGCGAGCACGGGACCTTCGGCCACGGTATTGAGGTTGGCGTCGGTGATGACGATGGCGATTTCAATCACCCGGTCGGTCTCCGGCACCAGCCCGGTCATTTCCATGTCGATCCAGATGAGGTTGTTTTGGTCTTGGGCCATGATCGGGCAGGTTTGCGCCGTAAAATAGAAAGTGTGAGCATTTTCTCATGATTCGCCATTGCCCCCTGCCAATGTCCCTGCAACTGCCGGCATGAACCTTCCCGCCTTCACCCTGATTTTCCTGTTGTTCGTGTTCCTCAGTTTCGGCTTCAGTCTGTGGCTGTCGATGCGTCACCTCGACCATGTGGGGCGGCACCGGAATGCCGTGCCGGCCGAGTTCGCCGATGCGATCACGCTGGAGGCCCACCAAAAAGCCGCTGACTACACCCTCGCCCGCAAACAACTGGGCATGCTCGAGAGCGGCCTGGATGTGATCCTGTTGCTGGGCCTGACGCTGGGCGGCGGTATTTATTGGCTCGACCAGACCGCCTCCTCGCTGTTCAGTCACCCCTATGCCATCGGCCTGGCCCTGTTTGCCGGCCTGTCCATCATTTCGAGCATTCTATCCACGCCGTTTGAGTTGTACCGCACGTTCGTGATCGAGGCCCGCTTCGGCTTCAACAAGATGACCTGGAAGCTTTATTTGCTGGACGCACTGAAGGGCCTGCTGCTGGGTGTAGCGCTCGGCGTCCCGCTGCTGCTGGCGGTGTTCTGGCTGATGGAGAAGATGGGCGGCCTGTGGTGGCTTTATGTGTGGCTGCTATGGTTGGGCTTCAGCCTGACACTGCTGGCGGTGTACCCCAATTTCATCGCTCCGCTGTTCAACAAGTTCAACCCGCTCACGGACGAGAGTCTCAAACATCGCATCGAAACCCTGCTGGCGCGCTGCGGCTTCACGTCCAGCGGCCTGTTTGTGATGGATGGCTCCAAACGCTCCAGCCATGGCAACGCCTACTTCACCGGCTTCGGCAAGACCAAGCGCATCGTTTTCTT
>CAYSKY010000215.1:1193-2338 GCA_964431425.1 uncultured Burkholderiales bacterium | reverse complement strand
CCCTGATCGAGCGCCTGACGCCGCCCGAGATCGAAGCCGTTCTCGCGCACGAGTTGGGTCACTTCAAGCGCCGCCATATCGTCAAGCGCATCGTCAGCCAGTTCGCCATTGCCTTTGCCATTCTGGCGCTCATGGGATGGGTGATCGACAAGCCCTGGTTCTATGCGGGGCTCGGCTTTCCGGAGGCCTTTGCCAAACCCCCTGTGGCGGTGTCGCTCGCCCTGTTCTTCATGGTGCTGCCGGTGTTCACGTTCTGGATGACGCCGGTCGGAAGCCTGATTTCACGCAAGCACGAGTTCGAAGCCGATGCGTACGCCGCCGAACAGACGCAGGCGACGGACCTCGTCAATGCTCTGGTCAAGTTGTACCGTGACAACGCTTCCACGCTCACGCCGGACCCGCTGCATTCGGCCGTTTACGATTCGCACCCGCCGGCGTCGATCCGCATCGCCCATCTGAAGGGATTACAGGCCGTCTGACATGAGCACACTCGCACAAATGACATGCGCCGCCGGCGGCCAGGCCCGGGCGCTGACCGGCCCTGACCTGCAGGCACACCTCGACCACGTTCCGCATTGGAAGATGGTCGGCAAAGAAATCGAACGTACTTTCGCCTTCAAGAATTATTACGAGACCATCGCGTTCGTCAATGCCTCGGCCTGGATCTCCCACCAGCAGGATCATCACCCCGACATGTCGGTGCACTACAACAAGTGTGTGGTGCGTTTCTCCACGCATGATGCCGGCGGCATCACGCTCAATGACTTTATCTGCGCGGCCAAGCTGGACGCACTGATGGTGAACGCCTGATGGATGCCCGCGTCACCGGCGACTTCGGCCGTGAATATCTTGTTGAGACGCGCGACCGCGTGCAACTGGTCTGCACCCGCAAAGGCAAAAAGCAGGATGTGGCATGCGGCGACGAGGTGGAGGTTGCCATCACCAGCCCCGGTCACGCCCGCATAGAGCGGGTGTACGCGCGCCGCAACGTACTGTTCCGCACCGACGCCTGGCGCGAGAAGACACTGGCCGCCAACATCGACCAGGCCGTCATCATCGTTGCCGCCAAGCCCACCTTCAGCGAGACCTTCCTGAACATGTGCCTCGTGGCCTGCGAGGCTGCGCAGATCAAGCCGCTCATCATG
>CAYSKY010000215.1:0-1183 GCA_964431425.1 uncultured Burkholderiales bacterium | reverse complement strand
ATTTGTGGGCAAGGGCTGTTGATGAAGGTGATCGCCTATGATCCCTATGTCTCGAAGAAGGACCTTCCCGAGTTCGAGGCTGAACGCAAGAAGGTCGACTACCTGGAAGAGATGGGCTATCCGGTGCTGCCGATGTCGGCCAAGTTCGATATCGAGCCACTTCGGCACTACCTGGACGGCAAGACCACGCTGCTGGTGGGCCAATCCGGCATGGGCAAGTCACGCACGGTGAACAACCTGGTTATGCGTGACGTCGCCAAGGAAGGCGGGCTTTCCGAGGCGCTGGACTCGGGCAAGCACACCACCACCTTCACGCGCATGTATCACCTCGACGACACCACTTCCATCATGGATTCGCCGGGGCTGCAGTCCTTCGGGTTGTTTCACCTGTCGGACGAAGACATCGCCTACGCCATGCCCGACTTCCGACCCTTCATCGGGCTGTGCAAATTCAACGACTGCGCGCACCTCACTGAACCCGGTTGCGCCATCGTGGCGGCCGAAGAAAAGCACCACAAGATCCATCCCACCCGCCTCGCGTTCTATCAGGCGTTGATCGAGCAGCAGCAGGAGCTGCGCGCGTCACATCCTGACTGGAAGAAGTAGCCCGGTATCACTTTTCGCGCCGCGGGGCGCCACTTTTTGCCCCTGCAGCAGTGGTGCGTTGCCGCCGGGGATTTCGGGCGCCTAGACTGATGAGTCGGCAACTTGCCGCCCGCCTACCGGCCAGGGGTCCCGCCATGAAACCATTCCGTGCAGCCGGCTTTCCGCTGTTTCTTCTATGCCTGGGTTTGCTGCAAGGCACGTTCGCCCATGCGATCTTCATACCCTTCGTCAGCGTCACCGAATACGTCAACGACGAGACCGGCCGTCGCTTCCTGACCGCCGACGCCAACGAAGCGAAAATTCTGCTCTCTGGCCGGGTTGGCGCAGGCTGGCGCACCACCGGCCTCACCTTCGATATTTCGGCGATTCTTCCGGGCCAAAAGGACGTGTGCCGCTTCTATGCGCCGGCGCGGAATGCCCACTTCTACACCCTCAGCGAGTTCGAATGCGAATTCCTGAAGACCAACGACGTGGGCTGGCGTTTCGAGGGCATCGCCTTCAAGGCCGCCCCGCCCGATGCCACCTTTTGCCCGACAGCGGTGGTTCGCCTGTATGGGGAAGGGACGCACCGCTATAC
>CAYSKY010000214.1:0-6095 GCA_964431425.1 uncultured Burkholderiales bacterium | reverse complement strand
ACCGCCGCGGTGGTTGGCGTCATTGTCAACCTCGGGCTGTTTTTTGCCTGGAAAGTGTGGTGGCCGCAAGCTACGGCCACGCAGCCGTTTTCCGGTGCCGTGGAATGGTTCTCGATCGTTCTGACCGCGGTCGCTGCGGTCGGGCTGATCCGCCTCAAAATTGGTGTGATTCCTGTAATCGCGTTCTGCGCGTTGGCCGGAATCGCCCGCAGCCTGCTGATCTAGCCGGCAGTGTAGTCGCCCGATTTGCCGCCGCGTTTCTCCAGCAGACGGATGTCGGAAATCACCATTCCTCGATCGACCGCCTTGACCATGTCGTAAATCGTCAGCAGGCCGGCGTTGACGGCCATCAGCGCTTCCATTTCCACACCGGTACGGCCGACCGTCTGAACAGTGGCGCGGCATTCAATCGAAAGGCTGGCTGCGTCGGGCAGGAACTCGATTGCGACGTTGGTAATGGATATCGGGTGAGCCAGCGGAATCAGGTCGGGCGTGCGCTTGGCGCCCTGAATGGCTGCTACACGGGCGATTCCCAGCACGTCGCCCTTCCTGGCGCTGCCGCTTCGGATCAGTTCGAACGTGGGCGCGAGCATACTGATTCGTCCGGTGGCGGTGGCGATGCGGTGCGTCTCGGCCTTGTCGCCGACATCGACCATATGGGCCTCGCCGCTGTCGTCGAAATGATTCAGTCTTTGATTTAATTTGTCCATGATCTTGTCCGAAATGTCCTGCTCCGGCGCGGGGCAACCGCGTTGGTACAATGCGAGACTGTCGATCCACCGATACCTCACGGGTAAGCACGGGAACCGATCCGCACCTTCCGGGCCTAAGCTTGCATGTATCCGATACCAGCAACGCGCAGCTTGCAGCGCCACCAGCCTTTCGAAAGTTGCATGAAACTGCTTCAAGCGAAATTCCGACATTGCTCCGCCGACCCGTCACCGATCAGGCGCTGTGTTGCCCTCCTGTCGGTGTTCGCCTGCCTGACCTTGCCAGGCTTGCTTCATGCCGACGGCCTTCCGGATCTGGGTGACGCCTCAGACGCCAGCATCTCGGAGCCGCAGGAGCGCGCGATCGGCAAGCGCATTATGCTGGAAGTGCGCGGAGATCGCGCATTTGTAGACGACGCCGAACTGCAGGACTACATTCTCGGCATCGGCAATCGTCTGGTGGCGGCAAGTCGCGGCGCGACCAATGACAATCGTCGCGATTTCGAGTTTTTCCTGCTCAACGACGAGTCCATCAACGCGTTTGCGCTGCTTGGCGGATTTGTGGGCATTCATTCGGGGTTGTTACTGGCGACGCAAAACGAGTCGGAACTTGCCGGCGTCCTGGGACATGAAATCGCCCATATCCTGCAGCGCCATCAGTCGCGGGGTGCCGATGCGCAGCGCAAGGGCAGCTACATGCAGTTTCTCGGGCTTGCGGCGGCAATCCTGGCGGCTCGTTCGAATTCCCCGTCCGGGGGACAGGCAGCAGAGGCTGCCATTGTTGGTACCGCAGCCTTGCAGTATCAAAATCAACTGGATTACAGCCGCGAATTCGAGCGCGAGGCCGACCGACTCGGGATCATCGTGATGTCGAAGGCGGGATTTGACCCCCAGGGCATGGTGGCATTTTTCGATCGCCTGCTGCGTGCCAACCGTCACAACGACGGCAAGGCACCAGGCTACCTGCGCACCCACCCGCTCACGACCGAGCGTATCGCCGATATGCAGAATCGGGTCGACCAACTGAGCCCGGAGGCCAAGCGACCGGTACCTGATACCGCGGATTACCGCTTTGCCCAGGCCAAGTCCCGAGTGCTGGGCATGAACGCCAAGGACGCCGTGACATTCTTCCGCGGCGAGGTTGCGCAGCGCACGGTGCTGCGCAACCGTGCCGATGTTTATGGGTTGGCACTGGCGCTGCATCATGCCCGCGATTTTGAGGCGGCGGAAAAAGAACTGGCATCGATACGCACCGGCTCACCGAACCCATGGTTGGTCACGCTGGCGGCGGATATCCAGGTCGGAAAGCGCCAATGGAACGAAGCGATCCGCCAATATCGCGCCGGAATGCAGGCTTTTCCGCAGCACCGTGCACTTTTCTACGGCTATGTGGACAGCCTCTATGAATCCGGCCAGGTTGATATCGCGCTCACACAACTTAGCGAGCGCCTGAAAAATGTTCAGGACGATGCCCGGCTCTATGAGCTTTCTGCGAAGTGCTATGAGCGACAGAACAAGCGCCTGGCGCAGCATCGCGCCATCGCCGAGGCTTACTTTCGGCGGGGGAATCTGCTGGGTGCGGTGGAACAGATGGAGATTGCTGTCAAAGCCAAGGATGGGGATTTTTACGAAGTGTCCAGCGCCGAGGCCCGCCTGCGCGAACTGAAGCTGGCATTTCGCAACCGCCCGTTGATGCCCGGTGAAAAGAAAGACACACCGCGAGATCGCGATGATGAACGCGAAAACCGGCTGGCGTCACCGCTGACCACGCGCGGCTGACAGCATGCGACGCCTGACGGTTTTCGTGCTTTCTCTACTGCCTGTGCTGGTGCACGCGCAGTCGGGAGTTGAAACCGGGCGCAGACTGTTTTCAGATCCCGCCAAAGGCAATTGCATTTCTTGCCATCAGGCGCCGGCAGACACCGGCATCAAGAGCTTTTCGCGGATCGGACCAGTCCTCGCAAACGTAAAGTCTCGCATCGCGGATCGCAACGCATTGCGCGCTTTGATATGGGATCCTCTGGCCTCGCGCCCGAATGCATTGATGCCGCCCTTTGGCCGCAACCGGATTCTGACCGACGCCGAGATTGACGCCATCGTGCTTTATGTGGAGACCCTCTAGCATGCGCATTTCGTGCCTGGCGTTGCTACTGCCCTTGACATTTTGCACCCCCGAATCGACGTTGGCCCAGACCACACCTGAACAGGACCGGCAAGCCATTGTCCAGGCCATCCAGCAGCGTTATCCGGGCACGTCACCGGTGGATTGGGTGATCGGAGCAGAAGGATTGACCGTGACGCCGGGCAGCATTGTCACCGCCATTCCCTTCGATTCCGACAACGCCACCAACAGTGCCGACATACTCGCCATCGGCAGGAAAATCTGGGAGCGCAAATTCAAGAACGGCAAGTCGATGGCCGCGTGCTTCCCGAACGTAGGCAAACGCGTCGCCGCCACGTACCCACAATTTGACGCAAAGACCCGCCAGGTGGTTACGCTCGAAGTCGCCATCAATCGCTGCCTGCAACTTCACCGTGAACCCGAGATTGACTATGCCAATCATGCGGTGATCGGGCCGCTGACGGCCTATTTGAGAAGCCTTTCGGATGGGCAGAAACTGGCGGTTCGCATTGGCAGTGCAGCGGCCCGTGATCGCTACGATGCGGGAAAGTCGCTGTACCAGCGGCGCATCGGCCAGCTTGATTACGCCTGCGCTTCCTGCCATGTCCAGCACGCTGGCGGCTTGTACGGGCAGGTTGGACTGTCGCCTGCGATCGGCCAGGCCGCGAACTGGCCCCGCCTTGAGCCCGGCGGGAAAGTGCGGACACTGCACATGCAGTTCCAGAACTGCATGCTGCGTACCCGGGCCGAGCCCTTCGCGCCGGGTTCCGACGAATACAATAACCTCGAATATTTCCTGACTTTCCTGTCCAACGGCCTGCCGATCAGGACGCTCGCTACCCAGCGCTAGCGCCGGGCTGGTGGTAAGGCGGTGCGAAGACGTGTGAGGTGCCTTATGATGGCTGCCTAAACCGGTAACCACAGAGATGCTGACCCGAGACATGAAACACCAGCAATTTCGGTCGAACTATTTTTCTGCAGTACGCTATCGTTGTCGCATTTCCCGCAGAGAATGCGTTACGTGTCTCCGCTACACTGGTGGACAACGTCGCTGCGCCACCCCCGTCACCGGCCTGTGCATGGCAACAACCAGGGTAACGCTCTGATGGGATTTCCCGGCACGGAGTTTTTCCACGACCGCAAGCTTGGGCTTTTCGCAAGGCTTTACTGTGCGGCGCTTGGAATCCCCATTGTCGGCCTTCGAATCCGGCTGCGCCGTGTAAAGCAACTCTTGCCTGGACAAGCCAACCATATCCTGGATGCCGGCTGCGGGCGCGGCGTGATCGCACGCACGCTTGCCACCCGGTACCCTGGCGCACACGTCGATGCCGTCGACATGGACGAAGGCGCGCAGCACACGAACAAACTGCTCGCCGAAAAAATGGGCCTTGGCAACATCGAGTTCAAGGTGGCCGATGTGACGCAATATCAGGCGGCCGATACTTACGACCTGATTGTCTCAGTCGACAATCTGGAGCATGTCAAAGATGATCATGCGGTGATCAGGCGGTTTCACGCATCCATGAAAACCGGTGGCGTATTGGTGATACACGTACCACACTATTACCGCCGCTGGCCGCTATTCAAATGGACCCAAAACTTCGATGTGCCCGGGCACGTCAGGCCCGGATACCACCTCCCTGAACTGATTGAGCGTGTGCGAACGGCCGGTTTCACCGTGCAGCGACATGGATTCAGTTTTGGCTTCCTCGAGAATCTCATCAACAACCTGTCCTATGCCATTACCGGCGCCCGCGAAGAACGGAAAATTCTGTATGCACTGCTCTTTCCAATACTCAATGTACTAGCCTGGCTGGGACAGTGGTCGAGGCCAGCCATGGGAGCGGGAGCTTGGGTTGTGGCAAGTCGGGACCAAACTTCGGCTGCACCTGAGGAGCCCGATGACGCGGGCGAGCAGTTGAGCTGATGCGCCGGCCGGATCGTCGTGACATTTCGCATGCTGCCTCTTCTTGAACGGGCGACCATGGGACACTGCGGCGGCTCCGCACGGCAGGGCTGCCGGCAGCAATTGAACTAGCATGACCCCGGCCGCCGCGCGCCTCCGTTTTGCCGCCGGTGCAGCGCTCTTGCTGGCACTAGTGGCCTATTTCGGCTGGCAGTCAATCGTAGACGTGGTGTTGCGCATGTCACCGCTCTGGCTGCTTGTCGCGACCACTTTGATCTCCGCAGCCAGTCTGGTGAGCGCATATAGCCGACACCTGTTCATCAATATCGAACACCGGCTGACTTTCCGCGAATTTCTGCCGATCTACTGGGCCTCCTGGGCCACCGGCCTTTTGTTTCCCGGGCAGGTGGGCGATGTCGTGGCCATGTCGGCAATGATGCGAAAACATGGCATGCGGGTTCACCAAAGCTTGGGACGCAGCCTCCTCGACAAACTCATTTCCTTTGCCATTGTCGGTGGTATCGGCCTCATTGGATTTGCCCGACAACTGGTCGGCGCAGATTACAGCCTGCTGGCTGCATCCGGCCACACCTACGTTGTGCTGGCGGTCATTGCAGGCGCTGCGGCATGCGCGTTGGCCGCCCCCGGCGTACGTGACAGACTGATGGCCGGAATTCGCATTGCCTGGCATTTCATGGCTGAAGCGTTGGCGGAGGGACGCCGCACCGCCGCTGTGTACCCGAAACGGGTTGCATTGAATTGTTGCCTCAGCCTGTTGAGCTTCCTGATGCTGGGCATGTCGTACTGGAGTGTCTTCCGCGGGCTCGGCTATCTCGACGTTTCCGTGCCCTCAACGATTGCCGCCGTGGCGGCTTGTTCCCTGATCGCCTATGTTCCCATCAGCTTCAACGGCATCGGCACTGCCGAGGTCGGTGGCGTGTTTTTCTTCGGGCAACTGGGTATCGCCGGGACTGCGGTGGTATCCGCCTTCATCTGCCTCCGCCTGATCGTGTACGCAGTTGCATGGATACCGGCTGGTCTGGCACTTTTTCTGACTGCCCGCGACACTGGCACGAATCAGTGAAATAATTCCACCATGAACTCGTCGGCGCACTACAGGAGCGAACAGGAATTCTGGGACCAGATGGGCCGCGAGGAGTACTGCTCGCTGTCAGTTGAAGACCAGCAGCGCGTTTCCGGCTGGATCGGCTGGGCGGGAGGCGGCCGCGTTCTGGATATTGGCGGCGGCTCCGGAATGCTAAGCCGAATTCTGGTGCGTCAGCCGGATACCGATTGTGTCTGCATGGATATTTCGCACGCCATGCTGACGCACTCCCCTGTCCCTGCGGTGCAGGCA
>CAYSKY010000213.1:0-6096 GCA_964431425.1 uncultured Burkholderiales bacterium | reverse complement strand
ACGCCGGACCGCTGGGCTCGCCGGATGAGATCGCCGCGTGGAACCGCATGGACGCGGCAACGCAAGCCGCCGTGACGCGTGCGTTCGTGAACATGGCCAAGGCTATTGCCGCGTTTGAAGCCACCCTGCGGCACAGTGAATCACGCTTTGATCGCTATGCCGAAGCGCTGGTGAAAAAGCGCCCGCCCGCTGCGGATGGAATGCTCACCGCGAACGAACAGCGCGGCCTGCGCCTCTTTATCGGCAAAGCCCTGTGCGTGAGTTGCCACGGCGGGCCGCTATTTACCGACCACTTTTTCCATAGCACGCGGGTACCGGCGTTGGATGCCGCGAAGCCGGACCCCGGCCGCGCGCAGGGTGCTTTGCAGGTGAAGGACGATCCCTTCAACTGCGTCGGTGCCTACAGCGACGCCAAGCGCGAGGACTGCCGCGAGATCCGCTTCATCGTCGTACACGACCCCGTTTTGCGGCGTGCCTTCAAGACTCCCAGTCTGCGCGGCGTGGCGGAACGCCCGCCGTACATGCATGCGGGCCAACTGGCGACGCTGTTTGACGTGATCCGCCATTACGCGAAGGCACCCGAATCGGTGGTGGTACCGCGCACGGCCGGAGGGCACGGTCATGGCGGCGGTTCCGAACTGACTCCGCTTGCGCTGAGCGAGCAGGACATTGCCGACCTGGTGGCGTTTCTGGGCACGCTGTCGGCGCCCGTGGTGGAAATCGCGCCGCCCGGCTAGCCGGCGTCAGTCGGGCTTGCGTTCCATGGGGCGCACGGTCGCATAGACCACCTCCGGCGTCAGCGCGCCGCGCACCAGCTTGATGACGCTATCGCGGTGAATATGCGTGGCGTCCAGCGCCTGATGCAGCTTGTCCACCGAGTCGATGGCCAGCCCGTCGATGCCGACAATGAGGTCGTCCAGTTGCAGGCCTGCCCGCGCGGCGGGGCTCTCCGGATCGATGCTTTGCACCCGCACGCCGGTGGACTGGCCGAGGTCGAATGCCAGCACCACGCGGCGGTTGAGTTGTGCCGTGCTGCCGCCCACGCCGAGATAACCGCGCCGTACGCGCCCGTGCTGCATCAGTTGCGGGATCACCCAGGTGGCGATGTCGATGGCCACCGCGAAGCAGATCGACTGCGCGCCGCGGATGATGGCGGTGTTCACGCCGATGACCTCGCCGCGGGAGTTCAGCAGGGGGCCGCCGGAATTGCCGGGGTTGAGCGCCGCGTCGGTCTGGATTACGTCCGGTATCAGCCGCCCGGTGGATGCACGCATGCTGCGACCGAGTGCGCTGACGATGCCGGCCGTCACCGTGTGTTCAAAGCCGAGCGGATTGCCGATGGCAATGGCGATTTCGCCGCGCCTCACCGCCGCCGAAGTGCCGAGCGTGGTGGCGGGTAGCGTCGAGGTCAGCGGCCCTTCGATGCGCAGCACCGCAAGGTCAGTGTCCGGGTCATCGCCCACCCAGCGCGCGGGGAATTGCTGGCCGTCGCTGAATGACACGCGATAGGCCAGCTTGCCGGCAGCCGGTTTGCCGCGTTGCCCGGCGCGCACCACGTGCGAGTTAGTGAGCAGGTAGCCGTCCGGCGTGAAAAGAAAACCGGAGCCGCCACCCTGCGCTTCGCCACCTTTCGCGTCGATCAGATGCACCGCCGCCACGCCGGCGCCGGTGCGATCGACCACCTCGCTCACGGTTTGCGAATAGGTGTCGAGAAGAAATTGATCGGTAGCGCCCATGAGTGAAATCCTGTTGGCAAAACATGGGGACGTGTCAGGTCGGTTGCAAGAGTGCCCGCGTACCGGCGTCCGATAGCCAAACCCCAGCATTGGCGCGCTTCTCCGGGCAAAAGTGGCCGAGGAGCCGCGCCAGTGCTTGAGTTTCGAAGTGGGACTAATCTGCAGCAGCGCGCTGCTCGTCAGCCACCATTACGCGGGTCGCGAACACTGTGAGATACGCCGCCGCCATTGCATCCACGCTGTGATGCCCACGCACAAACGCCTGTGCCCGTTGTCCGCGCGCCGCAGCAGCATCCGGTCGTGCGGCAAATTCACGCATTGCAGCGGCCAGAGTGGCCGCATCGGCATCCTCCGGCAACATCCAGCCGGTGTCACCGTCACTCACCAGTTCGCCGGTACCGCCGCTGTCGTTGGCAATCACCGGCATGCCCGCTGACATCGCTTCCAGTACCGCGTTGGGGCAGCCCTGGTGCGTGCCCAGCACCACGGCGGCGGTGAAAGGTTCGGCGAGACACGCCAACTCCGCATCCGCGCCACGAAAGGTCACCGGCAACGAACCGGTGCGCCCGATGAGAAGCTCGAGGTAGGTCCGATCGCGTACTTCCGCCTGTCCGACGATCACCAGTTCCGCGTCCGAATGGGAAATGAGCAGCATGGCGAAAGCATCGAGGATGACCTCAAGGCGTTTGCTGGGGGCGATGCGGCCGCTGACCAGAAAGCGCGGTGCGTGCGGCCGGGCCGCCGCCGCACGTACCGCCACGCCGTTGGGGATTACGCGCACCTGCCGTGCCGGCGGCGGGTGCGGGTCGTGGAATTTGCTGACCAGTCCATCCAGCCTTGCGTAGTAGTCGGCGGGGCCGAAGGCGAGGGTGCGGGCGGGCTCGGTGCAGGCATCCAGTTCGGCATAGGCGTAGCCGCCGGGGCTGGCGTCCACGATGCGAAGATGCGGCGGCGCAAATGCGGCCAGCAGCAATTTGACGCGCGGGTCGGCATTCCAGAAACAGACGGTGGTGGCGCCGCGCGCGGTGGCTTCGGCGAGCAGCCCTTCGGCCACCTCGCAGGCATCGGCGCTGGCCGCAGGCCGGAAGCACCGTACGCCAACGTCGGCGAGTTGCGCGGCAAATACCGGTTGCGTGGTGCTGCCGCATACGGCGATGGCGATACGCAGCCGTGAATGGATGGCGCAGGCCAGGTTGACCAGCGAGCGCTGCGCGCCGCCGGCGTTGAGATTGGCGGTGACGAACAGCGTGTCCAGAGTGGTGGGTCCGGGGCGGCGGTAGCCCAGCGGCACGCTCCACACGCGCGGCTGGCGGGGTGCTGATTCCAGTTGCAGTGACCGGCGCACCGGCAGTGTGGCGAGGTGCTGCGCGACGTGCGCTGCCGTGGCGTCGGGCGGCAGCAGGGTGAGGGCGGGGTGGCTGATTTCCGACTGCCCGCCCACATCCAGCGCCACCACCGGCAGGCCGGCGGCCAGCGCCTCCTGCGTGGCGATGGAATAGCCCTCGTGGCGGCTGACATTGAGCACGGCATCGAAAGCGGCGTACCACGGGGCCACGTTGGGTACCCAGCCGGGCAGGCGCAACGTATCGGCGACCCGCAAGGCCGTTGCGCGTGTGATCACGCGGTCCAGTTCCTGCAGGCCGGCGGCATCGAGCGTACCGCCGAGGATCACCAACCGTGCCCGGCGCGCGGTGGGGATGGCTGCCAATACCTCGATGGCACGCGCATGGTCCTTTTGCGGTTTGAACGCGCCGACGACGCCGATGACGAAATCATCCTCCCCCAGATTCCATTCGTCGCGGATGCGATTACGTTCGGTCAGGTCTCCGGCCTGCGTCGCCAACTGCGGAAGGTGGCGGATGACGCCATGCGGTACACGGCAGCCGGTCGTGATGGCTTCGGTGCGCACGGCGGCGGCGCAGGCGATGGCCAGCGGCACGTTATTGGGCAACCAGCTGGAGGGCACATTGCGCCAGCCCTCGCGGGTGTTGTGCAACACCGGAATGGTGGCGAGGCCGGCGCGCCACAGTGGTTCCATCAGCGCATCGGGCACCAGGTGCACCGAAACGGGCGCATCCACGCGGCACCAGTCCCAGGCCAGCGCTGTTACAAATTCTTCCGGGCTGCTGCGCTCGCGGCGTTTGAGTTCGATACCCGCTGGCGGTGCGTACTCATCCGCGCGCCTGTGCAGCACCGCCAGTTCCACCCTTCGGCCGCGCGCGGCTTCTGCGGCCAGCCACTCCAGCACGATGCGCTCGGCGCCTCCGCGCGCCAGGGAGGCGATCAAAACGCGAACCGGCAGGGCCGGGGCAGCCGCCGCAATGGGGTCGGCGCAGCCGCTGGCGATGAGCGCCGGCGTGGACATGGCGGTCAGTAAGCGGTGGCGGAGGAACCGGAGTCGCTGCTGCTTCCGGCATTGCCGTCGGACGGTGCGGCATCCCAGCCGCCGGCCGCGCCGCCACCATCAAAGGCGCCGCCTGCGCCGGCAAACGCGGCGACAGCGGCCCGGCTGTCGGACGAGGAGGACGACGAAGACGAAGAACTGCTGGAATCAGAACTCGACGAACTGAACGAGTCGTCAGCCATGGGCGTCTTGAATACCCAGCCCTTGAGCGACCATTTGAATTCGCGCTCCGGGTGCCAGTAGCGCACGCGCGGTGCGGGGCGGTTGTTGAGGTCGATGGTCAGCTTGCCCTTGCCCACCCGCATCACGCCGATGGCCGGTGCTGCTTCATAGTTGAATTCGCCCAGCCGGCTGCCGTCCTGGTTGCATAGCAGCACCCGCTCGCCTTTTTCGGTGGCGCTGCAGCGCATGCGCAGCCCCGGAAAGCCCGGCGGGTTGTTCCATTCCCAGTCGGCCTTGCCGCGCGGGTTGGGCTTGCGGCGGGTGCGTGCATCGACATATTCCACCAGGCGCTCGGGGTGAAAGTGGGGTTGCAGTTCGGGAAACATGGATTTGAACAGCGCTTCGTTGCGCTCTTTTTCCGCGGCTGCCTTCGCCGCGCCGGCGCGCTTGGCGCGGGATGAAAACATGCTGCTGACCACGGCAATCACCAACATGCCGCACATCACAATGGAAAACAACGTGCCGTCGGACATACAAACCCCCTTTATGCCGTCACTGTGGCGGACGTTGCCGGCGCCGCTCTCCCATTTGCTGCGGGGCCGTGCCTAGTTTAGCAACCGCCTGGCAACCGCCACTGACGTGATCGCGCGATGGCCAGGGCGTGGATCGCATTGCAAAAGTCCAGTATTGGCGCGCCTTCCGGGGCAAAAATGGCCGGAAAGGCTCGCCAATGCTGGACTTCCATCCCGCGTTGCATTTGCAGGGCTCTGCCGTTGCTTGCCTGTCGCAAAGCACGGTGCGCTGATGTACCCTCCGAAGTGTTAACACTAAGGGGGTGGGGACCATGTTCAACCACGGCAGAGCCATGCTCTTGCTGGGGGCGGTGCTGCTGGGCGCAATTGCGGCCACCGCCGGCGCCAAAACGCTGCGTTATGCCACGCAGGACGAGCCGCAGACACTCGACCCGCATTCGGCGCAGCTGGCCGTCACCAACCGCCTGCTGGGCAATGTGTATGAGGGCCTGGTGGGCCGCGACAAGAATTTCAAGATCGTTCCGGGACTGGCGGTGTCGTGGTCGCAGCCGGATGCGTTGACCTGGCGCTTCAAGCTGCGGCCGGGCGTGAAGTTCCATGACGGCTCACCCTTCACCGCCGACGATGTGGTGTTCTCGGTGGAGCGCGTGCTCTCGCCCAATTCGCAGCTGAAGGCCACCGTGCAAGGCGTGGCCTCGGCGAAAAGAATCGATGAGCTTACCGTCGATTTCCTGATGAAGGAGCCGAACCCGGTCCTGCTCAATCACATCTTCACCTTTCGCATCATGAGCAAGCCCTGGGCGGTGAAGCACAACGCCCAGCTGCCACAGAACTACAAGGACAAGGAAGACACCTATTCCTCGCGCAACGCCAACGGCACGGGCCCCTTCATGGTCAAAGAGCGCCAGACCGATGTGCGCACCGTGCTGGTGGAAAACCCCAGCTGGTGGAACCGCGCCAGCCCCGAGCGCGGCAACGTCACAGAGGTGATCCTGCTGCCGATCCGCTCGGCCTCGACGCGCGTGGCAGCACTGTTGTCGGGCGAGGTGGATTTTGTGAATGATCCGCCGCCGCAGGATATCGCCCGGCTCAAGGCGGGGAGTGGGGTAAAAGTAGTCGAGAGCCCCGAGGAGCGCGTGCAATACCTGGTGTTCGACACCAGCCGCGACGAGCTCCTGTATTCCGACGTGAAGGGCAAGAATCCGTTCAGGGACTAGCGCGTGCGCCAGGCCATCGCCCACGACATCGATGAGCAGGCCAT
>CAYSKY010000212.1:0-6100 GCA_964431425.1 uncultured Burkholderiales bacterium | reverse complement strand
GCTGGTGACTGACCTCGGCATTCTGGTGAAGCGCTCGCTCGATGGCACGCAGGATGTGTTCATCCAATCCATTGCCACCGGCCAGCCCATCGCGGGTGCGGAGGTGGAAGTGATCGGCAAGAACGGCATGACGCTGTTCTCGCAGACCACCGACGGCAGCGGCCGCGCCCAGTTCGCCAAGCTGGAAAACCTGTCGCGTGAACGTGCGCCGCTGATGTATCTGGTGAAGAAGGCGGGCGACATGAGCTTCCTGCCGCTGAACCGCCGCGACCGCGGACTGGATTTCTCGCGCTTCGATGTGGGCGGTATCCGCAATACCATCCAGCCCGGCACGCTGTCGGCCTACCTGTTTTCGGATCGCGGCATCTACCGCCCCGGCGACACCATCAACATCGGCATGATCGTGAAGCCCAACAACTGGGCCAAGAGCGTGGCCGGCCTGCCGCTGGAAGTGGAAGTGACCGATGCGCGCGGCCTCACCGTGAAGCGCGAAAAGATCAAGCTCGCCGCCGGTGGCTTCAACGAGCTTTCGCACACCACGCAGGAGACTTCCCCCACCGGGAGCTACAGCGTGAACCTGTACACCGTGAAAGACGGCCAGGCGCATACGCAACTCGGCAGCGTCACGGTGCGCGTGCAGGAATTCCTGCCGGATCGCATGAAGGTGTCGGCGAAGCTCTCCACGGAAGTGTCCGAGGGCTGGGTTTCGCCCAATGAACTCAAGGGCAAGGTCAACGCGCAGAACCTGTTTGGTACGCCCGCCACCAACCGCCGCGTGGAGGCCACGCTCACGTTGCAGCCGGCGTTCCCCGCGTTCCGCAGCCACCCGGACTATCGCTTCTACGACCCGCAGCGCGCAAAGGAAGGCTATTCCGACAAGCTCAACGACGGCACCACCGATGACGATGGCAATGTCGAGTTCGACCTCGGGCTGGACCGCTATACCCGCGCTACCTATCGCCTGCATTTCCTGGCGCGGGTGTTCGAACCCGAAGCCGGGCGCAGTGTGGCCGCCGACACCGCCACCATGGTGTCCGAACTGCCGTGGCTGGTGGGTTTCAAGGCCGACGGCGACTTGGGATATGTATCCAAGGGGTCAAAACGCGGCGTGAGCCTGATCGCGATTGATCCGAAAGCGAAAAAGATTGCCGTCAGCGGCCTGAAGCTGGAACTGGTCGAGCGCCGCTATGTCTCGGTGCTGGTAAAGCAGCCCAACGGCACGTACAAATATGAATCCAAGGCAAAGGAAATTGCCGTCAGCGAAAGCGCGCTGGCAATTCCTGCAACCGGCTTCAACCTGACCCTCGATACCGGCAACCCCGGCACCTTTTTCTACCGCATCCGCAACGCAGAGGGCGTGGAGCAAAACCGCGTCGAGTACTCGGTGGCCGGTGCGGGCAATGTCACGCGTTCGCTGGACCGCACGGCCGAGCTGCAACTGGCGCTGAAGAGCAAGGACGTGAATGCCGGCGAGGACATCGAAGTCAGCATCCGCGCGCCCTACGCCGGTGCCGGCCTGATCACCATCGAGCGCGACAAGGTCTATGCCCACCAGTGGTTCAAGGCGGGTACCGAGTCGTCGGTGCAGAAGATCCGCCTGCCGGCCGACTTTGAAGGCAACGGCTATGTGACGGTGCAGTTCATCCGCGACCCGGGCTCGGATGAAATCTTCATGAGTCCGCTCTCGTACGGCACCGTGCCGTTCTCGGTGAACCTGGCAAAGCGCACCAACAAACTCAGCTTCAACGCGCCGGCCAAGGTAAAGCCGGGCGAAACCTTGAAAATGAAACTCTCGGCCGAGACGCCGACGCGCGTGGTGGTGTTCGCCGTGGATGAAGGCATCCTGCAGGTGGCGCGTTACCAGGAAGCCAACCCGCTGGCGCACTTCTTCCAGAAGCGTTCGCTGGATGTGCGTACCTCGCAGATCCTCGATCTGATCCTGCCGGAATTCAAGAAGCTCATGCAGGCGGCCGCCCCTGGCGGCGATGCCGAAGGCGCGCTGGGCAAGAACCTGAACCCGTTCAAACGCAAACGCGACAAGCCGGCCGTGTACTGGTCGGGCATCGTGGATGTGAACGGCGAGCGGGAATTCAGCTACACCGTGCCCGACACCTTCAACGGCACGCTGCGATTGATGGCAGTGTCGGTCAGCGAAACCAACATCGGTACGGCCAGCAGCAAGGCGCTGGTGCAGGGCGACTTCGTGCTCTCGCCGAACGCGCCGCTCGCCGTGGCGCCGGGCGACGAGTTTGAAGTCTCGGTGGGGGTTGCCAACAACGTCGCCGGTTCCGGCAAGGACGCCCAGGTGAATGTGGGCCTCAAAGCGTCGGCCGGGCTGGAAGTGGTGGGCAGTGAAACCCAGTCGCTCAAGATCGGCGAGAAAAAAGAAGGCGTGGCGATCTACCGCCTGAAAGCCAAAACTGGTGCAGTCGTGAAACTGGGCTCGGCCAACATGCTGTTCAGTGCCACGCTGGCCGGCCAGCCGGACAAGTCCGCCAAACTGGGCACCGATGTCAGCGTGCGCCCGGCGGGCCCCTACTACACCACGGTGTCTGTGGGTAGTTTCACCGGCTCGCAGGAAGTGCCGGTCAAGCGAGATGTGTTCGCCGAATACCGCAAGGGCGAGGCAGCCGTATCGCCGCTGCCGCTGGTGATCGCCAACGGGCTGATGGCGTACCTGGATAACTTCCCGCACATGTGCACGGAACAGATCGCCAGCCGTGCCTTCCCGGCGGTGGTGTTGTCGCAGCGGCCGGAGTTTGGAAATCCGAATCAGAAGGATGGAGCGAGCAAAGCCGAGAAAGCCTTTGCCGACGCGCTGGCCGTTCTGCGCTCACGTCAGAACGCCGAGGGCGGCTTTGGACTCTGGACGGCGTCGGTGGAGGCGGATGAATACGCCTCGGTGTATGCCATTCACATGCTCATCGAAGCGCGCGAACGCGGCTTCAATGTGCCGCCGGACCTGATCGCCAAGTCGAACAGCTGGCTGCAGCAGCTTGCAAGCAGCCCGGCCAAGGACCTGCACGACGTCCGTAGCCGTGCCTATGCGGCCTACCTGCTCACGCGCCAGGGAACGGTGACCACCACCTATCTTGCCGCCATGCGCGAATTCCTCGACAAGAAGTACCCGGGGCCGGCTGCCGCGACCTGGCAGAAGGATTCGCTGGCTGTGTACCTGGCTGCCAGCTACAAAATGATGAAGGACGAGAAGCAAGCGGCCAAGCTGATGGACGAGCCGATCGCGCTACTGTCGAAGCGGGGCGAACCTTTCCGTTACGAGCGCTATTACGACCCGGCCATCCGCGACGCGCAGACGCTCTACATCGCCTCGCGCCATTTCCCGGATCGCGCTAAGAAACTCGACTTCGCCACGCTGGCTTCCATGGTGAAGACCATCCAGGATGGCCGCTTCAATACCCACTCGGCCGCCTACGTGGTGCTGGCGCTGGATGCCTACGCCTCGCAGATCGAAGGCAAGGTGGCAGGCAAACTATCAATCGCCGAAATCGGCAAGGACGGCAAACCGCTGGCTCTCACCCTGCCGCAAAACCTGATCCCACGCGTGCCGTTCTCGGCCAACGCCGGCAAGCTCAAGTTCGGCAACGACAGCAACCTCACCACCTACTACGCCGTTTCCGAATCGGGCTTCGATAAGTCGCCGCCGATGAGCGAACTCAAGTCCGGCATGGAAGTGATCCGCGAATACGTGGATGCCGAAGGCAAGCCCATGACGACCGTGAAGGTGGGTCAGGAAGTCACAGTGCGCCTCAAGTTCCGCAGCATCGGCCGCGAGTATGTCGGCAATGTTGCATTGGTGGACCTGCTTCCCGGGGGCTTCGAACCGGTGCTCAATCCCATCGACGCACCCAGTGTGCAGCCGGCCAAGAAGGGCGGCTTCGTCAATCGCCTCGGCAACGTCAATGGCTGGAACGTGGAGTACGCCGATGTGCGCGAGGAACGCGTGGTGCTGTATGGCGCCGTGAACGCACAGGTGGCCGAGTACCGCTACCGCATCCGTGCCACCAACGTGGGCACCTTCATCGTGCCGCCGGCGTATGGCGAATCGCTGTATGAACGTGATGTGCAGGCAAGGTCGCTGCCCGGGAAGAGTGTGGTGGAGAGGGCGGGGAAATGAGCCCGCTGAAACTGTTTCTCGCGCTGGTTGCCAAGCGCCGCCTGCTTTTTCTCAGCACGATGCTTGTGGCGCTGGCTTACTACTGGACGTGGACTGTGTGGAAATGGTCTGTTTGGCCTGCAGCATTTTTCATGCTTGTTGCAGGCCCATGGACGTTCATCCTCGTTCATTGGGATGGAGAAATTTACTCACTGCTGCCGCGTGGATTTGGATTGGTGTTTGGTGTGGCGTTTATCTCGGTTGCGTTTGCTTTCAATGTCACACTCCTGTCGATGCTCTGGACGAGTTGTATTTCTCGCTTTGAGCGGCGTATGGGTGTTGCAGGGGGCCAAGCATGAAGCTGCGTAGCGAGTTGGTTCGCGCAGATTACCGTAATGTCCATGTTTGAACGCATGGTCTTCTCTTCGCTCCAACCACTGACCCCAAAGGGCACACGGCGGGGGGTGAGGGCGCTCGCCATCATCGCATTGTTGGCATTGGCTTTGGTCTGCATCCGTCTGTTCCCCAAGCCGGCACTGTCAACGCACGCCAACTTCTCCTCCGCCATCTACGCCACTGACGGCACGCTGCTGCGCCTCACCACCGCCCCCGACGAGCAGTACCGCCTATGGTTACCGCTCGATGCCATCTCGCCCAGGCTCGCTGAAGCCGTGCTGCGGTACGAAGACCGCTGGTACTGGTTCCACCCCGGTGTGAATCCGGCGGCGATGGTGCGCAGTGCGTATGCAACGTTTTCCGGCGAGCGGCGCCAGGGCGGCTCCACCATCAGCATGCAGCTGGCGCGAAAGCTCTACGACATCAACAGCCGCAGCATCCCTGGCAAGCTGCAGCAGATCGGCGGCGCGCTGTGGCTGGAGGCGCGTTACAGCAAGAAAGACATTCTCGAGGCTTACCTGAACTTCGCGCCGTACGGCGGCAACATCGAGGGCGTGGGCGCGGCGAGCCTGGTGTATTTCCACAAGCGTGCGGCGGATTTGACCCTGCCCGAGGCGCTGGCGTTGGCGGTGATTCCGCAGAACCCGGCCGCGCGCGGCGGACTTAAGGCCAATTCGCCGGCGCTGGCCGAGGCGCGCGGACGCATGGCGGCCATCTGGCTGGCAGCGCATCCCGACGACGAGAAGCTGGGCGCCACGCATGCGCCGGTGATGAAGCCGGCAGCCGCGTTGCCATTCCGCGCGCCGCATCTGGCGAACCAGTTGCTCAGGGAATCGTCGGGCGAGATTTTCTCCAGCATCGACGCGCGCATGCAGGCCACGTTGGAACGCACCATCGCACAGCGCATCGAACGCGATCGCAACGTGGGGATCCGGAACGCCGCTGGGATGCTGATCGACAGCGAGACCATGCAGGTAAAGGCGCTGGTGGGCTCGGCCAATTTTCACGACAAGGACATCGACGGACAAGTGAACGGCGTGCTGGCCAAGCGTTCGCCGGGTTCGACGCTGAAGCCATTCATTTATGCGCTGGCGTTCGACCAGGGCGTGCTGCACCCGATGACGGTGCTGAAGGACGCGCCCACCGCCTTTGGCCCCTTCAGCCCGGAGAATTTCGACGGCCGCTTCGTCGGGCCCATCACCGCGCAGGAAGCGCTGACAAGAAGTCGCAATGTGCCGGCGGTGCAGGTCGCCTCGCGCCTCACGCGGCCGAGTCTGTATGACCTGATGAAGACTTCGGGAGTTGCCAATCTGGCCAGCGAAAAGCACTATGGGCTTGCGCTCACGCTGGGTGGGGGTGAGGTGACGATGGAGGAACTGGCGCGGATGTATGCGGTGTTGGCGAATGGGGGGGGACATAGGCAGATCTCATATGTAGCCCTCCCCGGCGCAGGCCGGGGCCCAAGTTCTGCTGAGTTAATGCGGGCTACAAAATTGGACCCCGGCCTTCGCCGGGGAAAGACTAATTCCAGCCATGCACCGATTGATCCTGCATCGCTGTCAAGGGAAAACACCCGCCTACTCTCCGAAG
>CAYSKY010000211.1:5553-6111 GCA_964431425.1 uncultured Burkholderiales bacterium | reverse complement strand
CCGCGACCGCCGGCATGGATCTGCGCTTTGACCACCCAGACTTTGCCGCCGAGTGTTTCGGCAGCCTTCACCGCTTCATCAACCGTGAAACAGGGGATGCCGCGCGGCGTGGCGACCCCGTATTTGCGCAAGATTTCCTTGCCTTGGTATTCGTGAACGTTCATGCGAGGGATCCAATCCGAAGAGGGGAAAGTCGAGGGGCGGCCGGCGGGACCGCCGGAAAAACTGCAACCGGCATTTTAACAGCCGGAGCGGGGGGCATTGGTTTGCGGGAGGTCAAGGATTGTCGGGTTCGGCAGCCGGCGCCGTATTCATCACTTTTCCGCGATACCAGACCGGGTAATAACGGGCGACAGCCGGCCCGTCCGTGCGCAGGGCGTGGCAGCGGTCCAGTTGATAGGGTTTGGTGTCCTGTTTCATCACCCCCTGGCCGGCCAGCGTCTGGAAGGCCGTGGTGGCCAAGGAGCCGATCAATTCAGTGATGTGGGTACACCCCCTTGTCCCGCCCAACGCATCACGGACCCGGTTGGTAAAACCCGGGCGAATGGCCATGCCGAC
>CAYSKY010000211.1:0-5543 GCA_964431425.1 uncultured Burkholderiales bacterium | reverse complement strand
CCAGCTTCTTGTAATCGGGGGCAATTTCATCGCAAAAGCCAATGTAGGGCATGGCATCGCTGGCGGCCTCGGCGTCGACGATATGCAGGGTTTTGTCGACAGTAATACGCAGCCACATGGAGTGCACCGGTTCGCCCGCACGGCGTAGGCCACTGGCGACCTGGAAATCCACATCCTTGACGTCGTACAAGTGGCCTTCGATGTCATAGAGCCCATCGTCCCGCTTGTAGCCATGAAGAGAGATTTCGCGGCGGTGGAGGGATTGGCGGGGGGCTTTGGGGGGGGAAAGCGGCATGATCGGTGGCTGAGGTGAGGCAGTCGAACATTGTACAAATGAAAAGCCCGCCGGGCGGCGGGCTTTTTGTTTGTATGGCTTTCGGTGGGTTGGGATTTCGGGACGTTCTTTGTCTCGAAACCCAAAACCAGCGACAGCTATTTCATCGCTCCCCACGGCAGTCCGGAGGCCTGCCGGTGCGCCGGGCGCAACGCAAAGCAGTTTGCGTTGCGAAACCCAAAACCCGCGACAGCTATTTCACCGCTCCCCACGGCGGTCCGGAGGCCCGCCGGTTCGAAGCGCGAGGGGCAAAGCAGTTTGCCCCTCGAAACCCGCTTCTTACCCCATTGCCCGATAAGTTCGGATGGCGGTGGCGAATTCCTTGCCGTTCTGGAAGCGCTGTTCGAAGTCCTTGGCCAGTGCCTGTTCAATAAACTCCTTCACCCAGGACGGAAGCGACGGGTTGTATTCAAGGATGTCCGGCTGCGTTTCATTGGCGATGGCAAACATCAGCTGGGTCATGGATTCGCCCTGGAACGGCAGGCGGCCACAGGCCAGCTGGTAGAAAGTCACGCCCAGCGAGAACAGGTCGGAGCGGCCGTCGATCTTCTTGCCGGCCAATTGCTCGGGCGACATGTAGGACGGTGTACCCAGCACCATGCCGGTCTTGGTCTTCGACGAGTCTGTCACGCGCGCGATACCAAAGTCGGCCACTTTCGGCACTTTGCCTTCGCGGTCATACATGATGTTGGCAGGCTTGATGTCGCGGTGATACACGCCCTGCTCATGGGCATGATTCAGCGCCTCGGCCACCTTGATCATCACATCGCACATTTCATCAAACGGCAGCAGGTTCGGCACCTTGGTGTTATCCACCAGGTCCTTGCCCTTGAGGAATTCCATGGCGATGAAGGCCAGGTCGTGTTCTTCACCGGCATCAAAGATACGCACGATGTTCGGGTGATCGAGCTTGCCCGCCGATTCCGCCTCGCGGAAGAAGCGATCCTTGGCCTCCTGCAGTTCGTCGCCCTCGAATTCCGCTGCCAGCGCCATTGTCTTGATGGCCACTTCGCGGCCGATCTTCGGGTCCTTGCCTAGGTACACCACACCCATGGCGCCCTTGCCCAGTTCTTTCTGCACCTGGTAGCGGCCCAGCATCGGTTTTTCGCCCGAGCCGGACATCACCATGGTGGCGGCGGTGGAACGCGCCGCCGACGAGCCACCGAGGATGATGGTTTCCGACATGACCTTCGCGCGGTTCATGCGCTCGGCCACATCCTTGAACTTGGGATCGTTCTGGTTGATGAATGCAAAGGCGGCTTCGGCTTTGTTGAACTGCCGGCGGCGTTCGAAATCCAGCGCCAGCGAGTAGATGTTCTCCAGAAGCTGCTCATCCACCGGGCACTTGCGGAATTTGTCGAAGGCCATGTCCAGCTGACCCTGCTGCTGGAACGCGAGGCCCAGCATGCGGTTCGATTCGGCACCGGCCGCATCGGCCTGTTCCTTGCCACGCTCGGTCATCAGGAAGCGCTTGGTGGTCAACAGCAGGTGGCCCAGTACCAGCAGCGTGGCGGGCAACATCAGCTTCACCCAGATGCCGGGGCCCATCATCAGGCCGAAGTGGGTGCCGAGCAGCACCACCAGGATCACCAGCGTGATCACCGCCGCAGGGCCCGCCCGCAGCTTCGGCAGGACAGCAATCAGATAAATGGCAATCAGCACAAACACCAGCAGCGAAGCCCAGGTACCCCAAGTCGGCGTGCGGAAAAACTGCTGCTGCAGGATCGACGACACCGTGTGCGCCATGGTTTGAACCGGCGCGAGGTTGTCGATTGGCGTGACTTGCTGAGAACCGACGCCGGCGGCTGTGGCACCGATCAGCACCACCTTGCCCTTGTACTTGTCGGCCGGAATCTTGCCGGAGATGACGTCGAAGAAAGAATCTTCCGGAATGGCCGGACGATCGCCGACGCGCTTGTAAAAGTACGGCAGCATCATGCCGCGCTGGTCGGTGGCGATGCGCAGGTTGCCCAGCGATACGCTTTCGCCAATGTTGACCTTGATATCCTTGGCGCCCAGGTTGAGGCTCTTGGCGGCGACCTGCATGGCAAACGACGGATACTGCTGGCCGAAATAATCGATCACCGTGATTTCGTGGCGCGAGCCGCCATCGTCATCCGGAATCTGGCTCAAGTGTCCGATCGCGGCGGCCACCTTGCCGACTTCTTCAATCGGATATCCGCCACCGGCGTCTGCGTAGGTGAATTCGCCACTTCCCTGCCCGGCGCCAGACACGGCGTTCTTGGTGACGTAATCCGGCAGCGGCTTGTCCGGCTTGCTGAGCGGCGGATCCAGAGTGGCGGGGAAATACAGCGGCAGGATCACGTTGCCGGCCTTTTGGATGCTCTCGGCAAGGCGGCGATCCGTATTGAGCGCATCTTCGGCTTCCGCCAGCACGGCACCGAATTGGGCAAGGTCGTTGCCCGGCGCGGCGGTCATGGCTGGTTTTGCAGGCGCGGCACCCGCCTTGGCGTCGGCCGGCGCTGCGGCGGCAGCGGCGGCTTCGGTCGCAGCCGCCTTCTTGTTGTAGACCTCGATGAGCTTGTTGATGTACTGCAGTCCCGGATCGATCTGCGGTTCAAAGAAGAACACGGTGCTGCCGATGGCCGAAGCCTTGGCACCGGCCAGTTTGTCGATCATGGCGGCGTGTACGTCGCGCGGCCACGGCCAGCGACCGATATTGGCGATGGACGTGTCGTCGATGGCGATCACCGCGACTTTGTCAGACGGCGGCTTGCTGGTGGCAACCACACCCCAGTCGTAAGCCTTCGTTTCCAGCGAACCAAAGAAGTTTCTTGCGCCCGTCAGGCTGAGTGCAAACAGCACGATCGACAGTGCCAGTGCAAAAAACCAATCCTTGGTCCAGAACCCGGCTTTTTTCATTCTTACCCCTTGCTTAGAGAATGGCGACCATCGTCGGATAGCGGCGATTGTAGCAAGAAAAGAAAAACGCCCTCAGTCCCCTGATCGGGGGCGAGGGCGGCCTTTCCTGCTTTGTATTCAAAGCCTTGCTGCCACGTGCTGGACCGGCGGCACGTTCGCCTTGAAATCAGCTGCCGAAAATCGTACCGGCGGACACCGAATAGGCGGCGGCAAAATCGGTTGGCGACACTTTCTTGCCTTCTTCGTGCTTCAGCTTGGACACCTCCACCTGCCCGCCCTGGACGGTGATGAACATGGACGTGTCGGTGATGGACGTAATTTCACCCGGTTTGCCTTTGACGGTCCCAAAGGTACGCACCAGGTGCTTCTTGCTGCCGAACAGCTGGACTTTCTTGCCGCCCAGCGTGGTCCATGCCCCCGGCGCGGGATCACAGCCGCGGATCAGGTTGTGCACGTAATCCACATGATTGTTGAAGTTGATCTTTGCCTCGGCGGCGCGACACCAGCCTTCGTAGCTGGCCTGGCTTTCGTCTTGAACCGTCTCGCTATGCTTGCCGGCAACCACGAGATCGGCTGCCTCGACCATCGCCGCGACCCCCATCGGGAACAGGCGGTCGAAATACACCGTGCCCAGCGTATCGTTCTCGCTCACCGGGGTGGTTTTTTGCAGGATCACTTCACCTTCATCCAGACCGTCATTGGGCCGGAAAATGGTCAGGCCGGTTTCCTTCTCGCCCTTGATGATGGGCCAGTTGATCGACGATGGGCCGCGATACTTGGGTAGCAGCGAAGGGTGGTACTGGATGGTGCCGTGCTTCGGGATTTTCACAAAATCCTGTGGCGCGAACTGCAGCACGAAGGCCATGATGCCGATGTCCACATTCAGGTCGCGCATGGCTTGCACCGCTTCGGGTCCCTTCAGCGAAGGCAGCTGAAACGTCCTGAGCCCCTTTTCCTGCGCAGCAACGCGCAGAGGATCCGGTTTGGCGCCCTCTTTTTCCGGTGCGCAGAATACGCCGGCGACCTCATCACCTCGGGCGAGGAATGCCTCCAGTACAGCTTTGCCAAAATCCTGTTGCCCGATGATTGCTATGTTCATGCTGTTCTCCGTTGCGATTCTATTGGTACTGAAAACTCAAGCATTGGCGCGGTCCACAGGCCATTTTTGCCCGGGAAGGCGCGCCAATGCTTGGGTTCTGACCTTTGGCGCCAGCCGGTGCAAGTTACTTCTTCGGCGGTGCTGAGAACGCGCCCGCCGCCTTCATCGCCTCGATCTTCGCCGCGTCATAGCCCAGCACATTGGCGAGCACGTCATCGGTATGTTCGCCCAGCAGCGGCGAGCGCTCGATCTTGGCGGGTGACGCCGACAGCTTGATGGGCATGCCGACGTTCCACCATTTGCCGCGTTGCGGATGATCGAGCTCAACGTACATGTCCCGGCCGCGCACGTGCTCGTCGGTGGCGAGATCGGTGGTGGACATGATCGGACCGCACGGCACGTCCAGCGGATTGAGGATGGCCATCAGCTCGCGCTTGTCGTATTTCTCGGCGAACTTGTTGAGCAGCGTCCACACCAGCGCCTGATTCTTGCGGCGCTCGGCAATGGTGGCCACCCGCGGGTCGGTAGCCAGGTCCGGGACACCCACGTCCGGGCCGATGCGGTTGGCCAGCGCCACCCACACGGCCTCCTGTACCACCACGTACAGCCAGTCGTTGGCGCCATGCGGCTTGCAATGGATGGCATTGCCCAGTTGCCCACCGCCGGAGTCGTTGCCGGCACGCGGAACATCGCCCATCCCCTGATAGGTTGGTACCGAGTACTCGGCCAGCGATTGACGCGTAAGGCGCTGGTGGTCGCGAAATTTCACGCGGCACAGGTTCATCACGCCGTCCATCATCGCCACTTCAACATATTGGCCTTCACCCGTGCGGTTGGCCTGGTGCAGCGCGGCCAGCAGGCCGATGGCCAGATGCAGTCCGGTGCCCGAGTCGCCGATTTGTGCGCCGGTCACAAACGGTGCGCCTTCGGGCACGCCAGTGGTGCTCATGGCGCCGCCCATGGCCTGCGCCACGTTTTCATAGGCCTTGAAATCCGAATAGGGGCCGCTCGAGCCGAACCCCTTGATGGAGCCAACCACGATCTTCGGGTTGATCTCATGCATCTTTTCCCAGGTGAATCCGAGCCGCTCCAGCACGCCGGGACCGAAGTTCTCCATCATGATGTCGCACTTCTTGAGCAGGTCGACGAACACCGCCTTGCCCTCGGGCGACTTCATGTTGACGGTCATTGAGCGCTTGTTGCAGTTGAGCATGGTGAAGTACAGGC
>CAYSKY010000210.1:4234-6144 GCA_964431425.1 uncultured Burkholderiales bacterium | reverse complement strand
CAGTTGTCGTGGGTTCGAACCCCATCATCCACCCCAAATTAAAAAGCCACCGCAACGGTGGCTTTTTAATTTCTGCCGCCATACAGCTAGGCTTTGCGTTTGGTCGCGGCTTTTTTTGCGGTCGTGCGACGGACCTTTGTCGCCTGCGCGGAACTGTTTTTCGCCGCGGCGTCCGCGGACTGCATCATGTTGAACGCCCAGACGGCCGGGTTCATCGCCTCTGCGAATTTCGCGAGGTCCTGGTTTTCCGGCGCTGGTGCGGCCGTCGCAGGCGGTTCGGTGGACCGCGCCAGGGACGCCAGCACCGACTGCTGGTAGCGCATGGCCTGCAGCGAGGTTTCCAACATACCGGTGGTGGTCTTCAGCCAGGCCAGCACGGTTTCCATTTCACCAATTTTCCGTTCCAGTTCCTTGGGGTCGAGCATGCCAAACAGGTTGGGCGTCGCCGCGGGTGCCGGGCTGGCGGGCGAAAACATGGATTGGAACAGCGCGAAGTAGTCCGGCATGCCGGAGGCGGGTTGGTCGGTCACGGTGTCAGTCGTTTCTTTTGATGAATTCGCGAATCTTCGGGTAGATCATCTCACGATACTTGCGTCCGCTGAAGATGCCGTAGTGCCCGACCGCCGGCGCGGTGTAGTGCATCTTGCGGGCGGCCGGCAGGTTGGCACAAAGCGTGTGGGCCGCCTGAGTCTGGCCGCTGCCGGAAATATCGTCCAGTTCGCCTTCAATCGTGAACAGTGCCGTCTTGCGGATGGTTTCCGGTTGCACCGGCACGCCGTCGACCACCAGTGTTCCACGCGCCAGACTTTGCTCGTGAAAAACCCGCACGATGGTGTCCAGGTAGTATTCGGCCGGCAAGTCCATCACCGCGTTGTACTCGTCATAGAAGCGCCGGTGCGCCTCAGCGCTCTCCCCGTCCCCCTCCACCAGGTGGTTGTAGTACTCGTGGTGGGATTCGAGATGCCGCTCAGGATTCATGGCGATGAAGCCGGTCAACTGCATGAACCCCGGGTAAACGCGACGCATGGCGCCGGGGTATTTCATCGGCACCCGTTGGATCACATTCTGCTCAAACCACCAGAGCGGCTTGCGAATGGCGAAGTCGTTGACCGAAGTCGGGTTGCGGCGTGTGTCGATCGGGCCGCCCATCATCGTCATGCTGGCCGGCAGGGTATCGCCGCGGGCGGCCATCAACGATATCCCGGCCAGCACCGGCACCGTCGGCTGGCAGACCGAGATGACGTGCACTTTGCCGCCACCCTGCATGAACTTGATGAATTCCTGCACGTAGGCCACGTAGTCGTCGAAGTGGAACGGCCCGGTGGTGAACGGTACCTCGCGGGCATCCTTCCAGTCGGTGATGGTCACATCATGATGCGGCAGCATCGTCCGCTCGGTATCGCGCAGCAGTGTCGAGTAGTGCCCGGACAAGGGGGCAAAAACCAGCACCCGCGGCTCGTTGCGGCTGGACTTCGCCTTCTTGAAATGCAGCAGGCTGCAGAACGGCTTGTCGAGCACGACCTCCTCAGTGACGGCCGCGGAGGAGCCCTCGACATCGACATGGTTGATGCCAAACGCCGGACGCCCGTAGCGCTTGGTCAGCCGCAGCATGAGATCAAATCCCGCCACCAACTTGTTCGCGCTGGGCGCGTAAGACAATGGCGAAAACGGGCTGGTCAGACTGTCTGCGCTGGCCTGAGCCCACCAGCGCCACGGTTCCAATACAGCACGCTGCAATTCATGCACCTGATAAAGCATTGCCAATAACCCCTGCGAGTGATTCCGACGGATGACGATACACCATTTTTGCGCACCGCAACAATTGGGGTAAACGACCGGAATCAAGGCTTGTTACCGATGAAACGAATTGTCGGCGGCGGCATTTCTGCTACCCTTTCCGTCACCTTCTG
>CAYSKY010000210.1:0-4224 GCA_964431425.1 uncultured Burkholderiales bacterium | reverse complement strand
CCGCCGAGACACGCCAGGAGTTCTACCCGCCCATCGAACCGTGGCAGAGCGGTCACCTGCCGCTGGATGCCGTGCACAGCATGTACTTCGAGCAATCGGGCAATCCCGAAGGCGTACCCGTGCTGTTTTTGCATGGCGGGCCGGGATCCGGTGCGTCAGCCGTCCACCGGCAGTTTTTTGATCCGGCTTTTTACCGGATTGTGATTTTTGACCAGCGCGGAGCCGGTCGCTCCACTCCCCTCGGTGAACTGCGCGACAACACCACGCGACATCTGGTGGCTGACATCGAAACATTGCGAACCCAACTGGGAATTGACCGTTGGGTGGTGTTCGGCGGCTCATGGGGATCCACGCTTGCGCTGGCCTATGCCGAGCACCATCCCGCGCGCGTCCGGGCTCTGGTGCTGCGCGGCATCTTTCTTTGCCGCTGGCCGGAAGTGGAGTGGTTTCTGCACGGCATGCGCCAGATCTTTCCGGAAGCCTGGAAAAAATTCGCTGGTCACCTTCCCGCCGGGACCGACACCGGCAACGCGCGCAGCATCCTGGAAACCTATCACCGCCTGTTGACCGACCCGGATCCGGCTATCCACCTGCCCGCGGCAAGGACCTGGAGCATCTACGAGGGCTCCTGCTCCACCCTGCTGCCCAGCCAAGCCACGGTCGCCAACTTCGGCACGGATCGCGTGGCCCTGGGCCTCGCACGCATCGAAGCCCATTACTTCATGAACGACATCTTCCTGCCCGACAACTTCCTTTTGGCCAACGTGGGCCGCATCCGCCACATCCCCACCGCAATCGTACAAGGGCGCTACGACGTGGTCTGTCCGATCGTGTCCGCCAACGATCTGGCGCAGGCGTTCCCGGAGGCGGAATATGAGATCGTGCCGGATGCGGGGCACTCGGCATTTGAAACCGGTACCCGGGCGCGGTTGGTGGCAGCCATGGAACGGCTCAAGCAAAGGTTCGCCTGACCATGCCAAAGTTTCTCAAGGCCGTCCGGCTCGACAACGCGGATGACGCAATGTACCGGCAGGGTGGCGCCTGCGACGAAAACGAATGGGTGACCTCGGGCGGTTTTGCGGTTTGCGACCTTGCAGCCGGCTACCTCTGAGAGCAGCGCTGTCATTTCGATGCTTCGTTTCTGTCGATGACCCGCCGGGCACGTTGCACCATCGCCGAGGTGGTCGAGGTGGCCGAGTCAGACCTGGCCATTTTCAAGGATCAGATGACGCAGCACCTGCTGTTCGACTGGAAGGCCCCCGACTTTGAAGCGGCCCGCGCGGTCGCCACCGAGGAAGTGGACTACACCGCCGAACTTGCGGCGGGATTCCCGTCGGAAGTCTGGATCACGGTGAAACGCTCGCCGGGTGCCGGCGGCGTGATCGATGAGCGCTACGACCAGTACGAACGCCTGTTGCTGGGCGCGCACAAGTTGTAGCGGAAGAGCGGTCGGCGTACTGCGCCGACGGGCGCAGCACGCCATTTGCGGCGTTAAACGCTCAGCAAATCCACTTCAAACAACAAGGTCGCGTTGGGGGGAATCACACCACCGGCGCCACGCGCGCCGTAGCCCAGCTCCGGCGGGATGACGAGACGGCGAGTACCGCCGACTTTCATGCCGGCAACGCCTTCGTCCCAGCCGCGAATCACCTGGCCGCCGCCCAGCGGGAAGCGGAACGGTTGCCCGCGATCCTTGCTGGAGTCGAATTTGGAACCGGCGACGCCATCCTTGTAAAGCCAGCCCGTGTAATGCACGGACACCATCCGGCCCGCAACCGCCTCATCACCGCTGCCGGTCACTGTGTCTTCATATTGCAATCCGCTTGCGCTGGTAATCATGTGTTTCCTTTCACTTGTGCAAAAATGGAATGGCGGGCAACGGTCAGCCGCCTGAATCAAGCGCCGCACGCACCGGCAACCCGGACGGCAGCCCCTGTGCTGCGGCAATGACGCGGGAGAGCGTCACCAGCATGCCCGCCGTGGCGCCCCAGATGTAGCGACGCTCATAGCAGAGCGCGTAGTAGCTGCGCATGCGGCCCTTGTACATCGCCGACTCCACGCGGTGCTGCGCCATGTCGACCAGAAAGTCGAAGGGGACTTCAAAGCATTCCGCCACTTCGGTCGGGTCCGGCCGGTACTGCACGGGTGGCTCGATCCAGCCGACCACCGGTGTGACCAGATATCCGGTGCCCGTGGTGTACTGCGGAATCCGCCCAAGGATATCGATGCGGCCGGCCTCGACCCCGGTTTCTTCCTCGGCTTCGCGCAGCGCAGTATGGGTGGCATCGCGGTCGGATTCTTCCACACGCCCACCGGGAAAACTGATCTGGCCGGCATGGTCCGTGAGGTGCGCCGTGCGTTGCGTGAACAGCACGGCCGGGCGGGCGTGATTGACGACCAGCACCAACACCGCCGCGGGCTTGAGTGCGGCCGCGGACGGCACGACCGGATCATTTTCACCGTCATCGCTGAAGCGCGCATCACCGCCGGCTTCAACATCGTGGACTGCGGACAACCACCGATGAAGCTGGTCGCGCGTCACGGCGGCAGAGGGTCCGGCCGGGACCGCAAGACTATAATCTTTCATCCAGCCAATTATAGTCGCCCGAGTGTGGACACCCGATGATCCTCTACGAATACTTCCGCTCTTCCGCCGCCTTCCGCCTGCGCATTGCCTGCAATCTCAAGGGCATCAATCCCGAACGGCGCTACATTCATCTTGCCAACGGGGAACAGCGATCCGCCGCCTACCTCGCCGTCAATCCGCAGGGACTGGTGCCGTATCTGGTGGACGGCGATTTCGCCATCGGCCAGTCGTTGGCGATCATGGAGTACCTGGATGAAACACATCCGACGCCGCCGTTCCTGCCGGCCGATCCGCAGGCCCGCGCCTGGGTGCGCGCGTTTGCGCAAATGATCGCCTGTGACATCCACCCGCTGAACAATACCCGCGTGCTCGGCTACCTCACCGGACCGATGCAGCAGACCGAGGACCAAAAGAACACGTGGTACCGGCACTGGATCAACGAGGGCTTCATCGCACTGGAAAAAGTACTGCAGAACCGCCGGCAGCCCGGCCTGTTTTGCTGGGGAGACCAGCCCACGCTTGCGGACATCTGCCTGATTCCACAGGTGGCCAACGCGCAGCGCTTCAAGTGCCCCACCGACGCGTTTCCCACCATCATGGCCATCAACCAGCGTGCCCTGGCGCTCCCGGCATTTGACGCGGCGTTGCCGGCGAAGCAGCCGGACTACCCAGCACCCTGAACACAAACTCCAGCATTGGCGGGACTTTCCGGGCATTTTTGCCATGGAAGCCGCGCCAATGCTGGAGTTTGGCAGTGGGTGGTACTCTTAAGTGGACTGCAAGGTTGAGGGCGCGATCTCGCAACCGGCAATGCGCCAGTCACGGTCGGGTTGCCGCTCCACCACATAGAGCGCAACGAAGGTTTCGCCCCCGCGGGAGACAATCTGCAAGGGCTGGATGACCTGGCCATCGATAATCGCCGCTTCCAGGAATTTGCGTGAGGCGTTTTCGAACAGCAGGGTGTAGTCGGCACGCACCATTTCCATGAAATCGCGCGCCGACCCGAAGTACTTCCGGGTTTCGGGAGTGGAATAGGAGAAAGCCACCGATTCGTCGTTGCGCTCGAAGGCCTTCAGTTGCAGCGTGATCACCCGCTGGATCTTGGCCCGGTCGACGGCGTTCAGCTTCGTTTCAGCGGCCGCCTCCTTGCTCGGGCCGGCGCCGGTTGCGGTCGGCGACAGCAGCGCCACGATTGCAACCAGCAGCCACAAGGCTTGTCGGACGGAGGTGAGTCTTGTCAGCATATCGGCACCGGCATGCACCCGCCATCCGGGCGACTTTCAGGGAAAAAGGCACTGTACTACCAACCATTTCCAACCGCTGGAACTTTTTCGGCAGCCCGCGGCAATACCCGCAACTGGCCGAAAAATCATGCCCTTGACGAATCCTGCCGAAGACCTCGCGTTACTGACTGACATGCGCCGCGGCAATGCCGCCGCGTTTGAGGCACTGTATCGCCGTCACCAGCCACCGCTGTACCGCTTCGCCCTGCTGCGCTGCGGCTCGCCGGATACCGCCGCCGATGTAGTGCAGGAGATTTTCCTGGCGCTGCTGTCCGACAAGCTGAAATTTGATCCCCTTCGTGGCGCCCTGCAGGGTTTCCTGTTCGGTGTTGCCCGCAACCTGGTTCTCAAGCG
>CAYSKY010000209.1:0-6146 GCA_964431425.1 uncultured Burkholderiales bacterium | reverse complement strand
GTCGAGCACAAACTGCGTCACCCGTGGGTGTGAGACGTTGAGCGTGTTGCCACAGCCGGTCAGGTTCTCGCAGCGGCTTCGGTCATTGCGATCAAGGCGGTACCAATTGGCGTTGTCGAGACCGCGAAAACTCAGGGTCGGGCCGTATTCGTTACCCTCAGGCGTGTGGTTGTAAACAACATCGAGCACCACTTCAATGCCGTGCGCGTGCAACTCGGCCACCATTTGGCGGAATTCCGCATTGGCTGCGGCTGAATCGCTGCCGCGCCGGGCCATGCGAGGATCCACGCAAAAGAAGCCCAGCGTGTTGTATCCCCAGTAGTTGTGCATGCCGCGATCCACCAGTGCCGGTTCGTCCACGCAGTAATGCACAGGCAGCAGCGAAAGTGTCGTCACGCCGAGTCGCTGGAAGTGGGCGACGGATGCCGGGTGAGCCAGGCCGGCGTAGGTGCCCCGCAGATCGGCTGGAACGTCCGGATGCTGCATCGAGAAGCCCTTCACATGAACTTCATAGAGGACAATGTCCGCCGCGGCATGGCGGGGTGAACTGCGCAGCGCCGCATTCGCGTCATCCGCCGGCGCGACCGCAGCTTTCAGCGCGTGCACGCCGTTATCGCGTGCGTCCAGAGATCGGGCGCCATCGGGATGCCCCAACTCGTAGCCGTGGTGCTCGGCACGCCATCCAAACCGGCCGACGATCTCCCGCGCATATGGATCCAGCAGCAACTTGTTGGGGTTGAACCGGTGCCCGGCCTCCGGCTGATAAGGGCCGTGCGCGCGAAAGCCGTATACGAGTCCGACGCCGACCTCGGGCAGAAATCCGTGAAACAAGTTGTCACTCGGACCGTGCATCCGGTAGCGACGCAACTCGCGCGTGCCCGTGGTGTCAAAAATGCAGAGGTCGATGCCCGTGGCGTTTTGCGAGAACACGGCGAAATTGACACCACCGTCGCGGGCGTGGGAGCCCAGCGGCTCATGGCGACCGATTGCGAGAGTATCCGGCAGTCGATGATTTTTCGTCATTCGAGTGATGGGCCTATGTCGGATCGTGTATCAAGCGGCCGCCAGAAAAAGTGTCGCAAGCGGAGGCAGGTCGAGGCGGATGGAGTTCGCCCGTCCGTGGGCCGCGACCGTCTCGATGCACATTGGTACAGATCCATTTCCCAGTCCGCTGCCACCGTAATCCGTTGCATCTGTATTGATCAGTTCAACCCATGCCTCCACACCCGGCGGAACGCCGAGCCGGTAGCCTGCACGCGGCACCGGGGTGAAATTGGCGATCACCAGGATCGCGGCGCCGGCCCGGTCGCGTCGCAGCCATGCATAGACCGACTGATCTGCATCATCGCTGACAAGCCACTCAAAGCCAGAGGGCTCGCAGTCGAGCTCATGGAGTGCGGTCCGGCTGCGATAGGCATGATTCAGGTCGTGCACCAACTTGCGGACACCCGCATGGCGGGGATCATCCAGCAGTTCCCAGGGCAGCGCCTGCTCATGATTCCACTCGCTGCGCTGGGCAAATTCCTGGCCCATGAACAGCAGCTTCTTGCCGGGGTGCCCCCACATGAATGCATAGTAGGCGCGCAGATTGGCAAACTTCTGCCAGTCGTCACCCGGCATTTTGGACAGCATGGAACCCTTGCCGTGCACAACCTCGTCGTGCGAAATCGGCAGCACAAAATTCTCGCTGAAGGCGTAAACCATTCCAAACGTCATCTTGTGGTGATGCCAGCGCCGGTGAACCGGCTCCTGCCGGATGTAGCTCAGTGTGTCGTTCATCCAGCCCATGTTCCACTTGAAGTGAAATCCCAGGCCACCCGCATATGTGGGTGCCGACACAGCCGGAAACGCGGTTGATTCCTCAGCCAGTGTGATCGCGCCGGGGCATTGTGAGCCGATCACCTCGTTCACCCGTTTCAACAGGGAGATCGCTTCGAGGTTTTCACGGCCGCCGCCGGCATTCGGTATCCACTGGCCGGGCTCGCGGCTGTAATCGCGATAGAGCATGGAGGCCACCGCATCCACCCGCAATCCGTCCAGAGCGAAGTTTTCCAACCAGTACAGGGCGCTGCCTGCCAGAAAATTGCGCACCTCGTTGCGGCCAAAGTTGTAGATCAGGGTGTTCCAGTCGCGGTGAAAGCCCTCGCGTGGATCGGCATACTCGTATAGCGCTGTCCCGTCGAATTGCGCAAGACCGTGGTTGTCGGACGGAAAGTGGGCGGGAACCCAGTCCAGCAGTACACCTACGCCGGCGGCGTGGCAGGCATCGACAAATCGGGTGAATCCCGAAGGCTCGCCGAAGCGCGCGCTGGGCGCATACAGTCCAAGTGTCTGGTATCCCCAGGATCCGTCAAAAGGATGCTCGCTTACCGGCATCAACTCGACATGGGTGAAGCCCAGGTCGGCTGCATAACGGGGCAAACTCGCCGCCAATTCGTCCCAATCGGGAAACCCGCCTTCCCTCCCGCGCGTCCAGGACGAGGCATGCACCTCGTAGATGGAAACGGGCGCATTGCGCGAATTGCAGGCAGCGCGGCCGGAGGGTAAACCGTGGCGGGAAATCGGCCCGCAGACGACGCTGGCGGTTTCGGGGCGCAACTGCCCCGCACGCGCGTAAGGGTCCGCCTTTTGAGGCAGCAGGCGGCCGTCACCCGCAACGATTTCAAATTTATACCGGTCACCGGGCTGGGCGCTGGGAACGAACAGTTCCCAAATACCCGAGGCGCCACGGCTGCGCATCGGATGGCGGCGTCCGTCCCAGGAATTGAATTCGGCGACAACGCTGACGCGCTTCGCATTTGGCGCCCAAACGGCGAAACGCACGCCTTCAACCGGCGTGCCGGCGCCCGATTCAAGTGCGGCAATATGCGCACCCAGCACCGAAAATGGGCGAAGGTGCGTTCCTTCCATCAGGTAGTGCAAATCGGCATCGCTGATCAGGGGGCCGAACGCATAGGCGTCCGCCACCGTGCCGGTCAAGCCGGAAAGCCAAGTCACCCGCAAAAGGTATGCGAACCGCTTTCGGCGGCGCGGCAGGCGGGCTTCAAAAAATCCACGCGTATCGTGCATGTCCAACTGCCCGGCCAGCCGGCCGGTCGCGGCGTCCAGCACCTCCACCCGGGCGGCACCCGGCAATACAGCGCGGACACTCAGGCGCCCCTCAGCGGTGACATGCATCCCCAGTACCGCAAACGGGTCTGGGTGCCGCGCTTCCATGAGCATGGCGACTTGGTCACCGGACAACATCAGACTGCGCCTTTCCTGTCAGGCGTGCGGCAGCGCCCCGAAGCCCGCCCTGCACAGCCGCCGTTCAACGATTTTCGGGATTCGACCAGACCAGCCTGGCGTATTCCCCGACGGTGCGGTCCACCGAAAAGGGCCCCATTGCCGCGATATTACGCAAGGCCCGTGCCGCCCACGCTTCCGGCTGGCGGTATAGCGCATCGACCTGCTGCTGCGCGCGGCAATAGGCATCGAAATCCGCCAGCAGCATGTAGGTGTCACGGTTCAGCAGATTGTCCACCAGGCCGCGGTAACGGCCGGTATCAGACGGCGAAAAAGCGCCGCTGGCAATGGCGCCCAAGACGCCTTGCAGCGGGCGATTCTGCTCAACGTACAGCTTGGAATCGTATCCGAGGGACTTCATCTTTGCGATGTCGCTGGCATGCAGGCCGAATACGAACATATTCTCGCTTCCCATGGCCTCCGCCATCTCAATATTGGCGCCGTCCCAGGTGCCGATGGTCAGCGCGCCATTCATGGCGAATTTCATGTTGCCCGTCCCGGATGCCTCCGTGCCTGCGGTTGATATCTGTTCGGAGAGGTCGGCAGCCGGAATAATCCGTTCGGCGAGGGACACACCGTAATTGGGGAGAAAAACAACCTTGAGTTTGCCGCCCACCCTGGGATCGCTGTTGACCACGCGTGCGACATCATGGATGAGCTGTATCACCAGCTTCGCAGTTTGATAGGCGGACGCCGCCTTGCCGGCAAATATGACGGTTCGCGGCGTCCAGTCTGCAGCGGGATCTGCCAGGATCGCCTGATAGCGTGCGACGACGTGCAATACGTTCAGCAACTGGCGCTTATATTCATGGATACGTTTGACCTGGACGTCAAACAGGCTTGCCGGGTCGACGACAACGCCAAGTTCCTGGCGAATGTAAGCCGCCAGCTTTTCCTTGTTGGCCAGCTTGGTTTTGTGAAAGTCCTGTCCCAGCCTCTTCTGTGAGGCTTTGGCGGCCAGCTTGCGAAGTTCGGACAAGTCGGTTCGCCAGTCCGGCCCAAGTGCGCGGTCAAGCACGCCGGACAATTCCGGGTTGGCTTGTTCCAGCCATCTGCGCGGTGTCACACCATTGGTGATGTTGATGAAGCGTTCGGGCCAAATGGCGGCAAAATCGGCAAAGATAGTTTCGACCATCAACTGCGAATGCAGGGCAGAAACACCATTGACACGTCGCGACGCGACAATGGCCAGATTGGCCATGCGTACCCGCCGTTCGCCGGACTCGTCAATCAGCGACAGGCGCCGAATCCGTGCTTCATCCCCGGGAAACAGGGCCTGGGCTTCGGCCAGGAAGCGCCAGTTGATCTCGAAAATGATCTCAAGGTGACGAGGCAGCAACGCCTGCATCATCTGGACAGGCCAGGTCTCAAGCGCCTCTGGCATCAGGGTGTGGTTGGTATAACTCGTCGCCTGCCGGGTCACTTTCCACGCAGCCTCCCAAGTCATGCCGTGCTCATCCAGCAGGAGGCGCATCAATTCGGCCGGCGCAAGCGCCGGATGGGTATCGTTCAAGTGTACGGCGTTATGCTTGCCGAATGTTTCAACATCGGTGTGTTCCCGCAGGTGACGCGCCAGCATGTCCTGCAGTGAGGCGCTGACCAGAAAGTACTCCTGCTTCAAACGCAATTCGCGTCCCGCCTGTGTACTGTCGTCCGGGTAAAGCACCCAGTTCAGCGTGTCCGCCTCCTGCTGATGTTGCGCGCAGGCGGCGTACTCGCCGCGGCAGAATGCCGCGAGGTCAATTGGTCTGGCGGCGCGGGCCTGCCACTGCCGCAACGTGGAAACCCGCTCCGTGCCATGGCCGGGCACGACAAAGTCGACGGCGCCGGCCAGCACCAGTTCGCGCGGATTCCACCGTCGACCGGCGCCCTCGCTGCTGACAATCCCGCCAAAGCCGACAGGGTAGCGAATTTCATTTCGCGGCATTTCCCAATGGTCGCCCAGTGCGAGCCACTCATCCGGGACCTCCATCTGTCGCCCATCCTGAATGCGCTGGGCGAACATGCCGTAGCGATAGCGCAGTCCGTAGCCAAAAGACGGCAACTCAAGGGTGGCGAAGGCATCCAGAAAACAGGCAGCCAGCCTGCCCAACCCGCCATTTCCCAGCGCGGCATCGGGCTCGCTTTCCATGATCCTGGCCAAAGAAGCCCCCCCCTTGCTCGCAAGTTGCGCAAACTCATCGGACAGGTCCAGCGCAGATAGCGCGTTGGTCAGCGCCCGCCCCATCAGAAACTCCAATGACAAGTAGTGAACGCGCCGCCCTGAACGACTGGCGTCGGCCTGCTGGGTTGCCGCCCAGCGGTCGGCAAGCAGGTCCCGGCCCGCTGCCGCCACGGCGCCCAACGCAGCGTCAGGCGACGCGCCGTCAATGCACTGGGACAGCTTGCGTCGGTACTGCCGGCGAAATTCCGTCATTGCCGGCGCAGCTGCCGCCCGGGCTGCGCGCTCCTGCAGGGTGGCCGTTTTGGACGCTGGTGTCTTGCTCATAGTATCGTTACCTCAACAGATGGCATTTTGCGCGCGCATGACGCAGGTTACAGCAGGTCGCCCGGGGCTTGGCACGGGCGGCGGAATCAACTGACAGATACATCGTGGTCTGCAATCGTGAGAATGATGCAATTTTCGTACGCGACTAACTTGATGCACGCCATTGTATCCTTCTACTTAAAAAATATGTAGTTATCCTACATTTCTTTCATCAAAATATTTTTCATCTTATTTAAATTCATACACTTATAGCAATCAACGTACCGGGAACGTCGTTGTTGAGAACGAGCATTTGCTGTATATTTATTACTTGATGCCGTATTTTTGATATACCGCAGGCCACATAAAACCGTCGTGCCAAGCACGCGAATAC
>CAYSKY010000208.1:0-6150 GCA_964431425.1 uncultured Burkholderiales bacterium | reverse complement strand
GGCGGTGATTGTGGGCATCGGTACGGGACTATTTGCGCAGTTCCAGGTGCCGCCCAACACCGAACCCTCCATCGACCTGGCGTTGACCATCATGCTGGCCTCGCTGGCGATGCTGGGACTGGGGATCTTCGGGCCGGGAATTGCCACCGGACTGGTATCAGGCGCACCGCAGCTCGGCGCGGGTGCGGCGGCCGGAACAGCGCTGGGTGCCGCTGGTTTGGCGGTGGCAGGAGGTGCGGCTATCGCCACAGGCGGCGCAGCGGTGGCGGCGGGTGCGCGCATGGCGCCGGGTGCCGCACGCGCGGCCATCGGTGGTGCTGCATCGGCCGGGCGTGCGACCAGCTCAATGGCAAGCGGTGCGAAGACCGCCTACCAGGCTGGCGCCGCCGCATCGGGTGGCGGTGGAGTTCGTGCTGCTGGCGCAGGCCTCGCCAATGTGGCCAAGAGCGGTGCCGGGGCCGTCGGCCAGCGCGTCGCAGCCGGTGCGAAAGCGGTCAAGGATCGCGTCGCGAACTTCGTCGCGGACGCTGCTGCGCCTGCGGCGGCAGCGAGTTCTACCGAATCGGCCGATGCAGCCGAAGCCAAGCCCCCAACGGCAGAGCCCGCCTGGGCCAAACAAATGCGCCGCAAACAGCAGGTGAGCCATGCGGCCACGACGGCGGCGCACACCCTGCGCTCGGGCGATCACGGCGGCAGCGGTGCCAGCCCGAGCCTGCGCGACGATTCGAACCACTAAGGAAATTTAACGGAGACCAGTTCATGCGATTCAAACGACCCCAGGTGAAGTACTCGGAAACGCCCGAGCCCGTCACCCCCTACCAAGCCGCCGCGCAGGTCTGGGACCAGCGCATCGGCAGTGCGCGCGTGCAGGCGAAGAACTGGCGGCTGATGGCCTTCGGCTGTCTGTCGCTCGCGCTACTGATGGCGGGTGGGCTGGTGTGGCGCTCGGCGCAGTCCATCGTCACGCCTTATGTGGTCGAGGTGGCCACGGGCGGTCAGGTGCGCGCGGTCGGCGAAGCGGCCACGCCGTACAAGCCGAACGACGCGCAGATCGCCTACCACCTGGCGCGCTTCCTCACCGACGTGCGCTCGCTGTCAATCGATCCCATCGTGGTGCGGCAGAACTGGCTCGAAGCCTACGACTACACCACCGACAAAGGCGCGGCCACGCTGAACGACTACGCGCGCACCAACGATCCATTCGCGCGCATCGGCCAGACCTCGACGGCCGTCGAGATCACCAGCGTCGTGCGCGCCAGCGAATCCTCGTTCCAGGTGCGCTGGATCGAGCGCAGCTATGTGAACGGTTCGCCCTCTGGCGTCGAGCGCTGGACGGCTGTGCTGTCCATCGTGCTGCAACCGCCGCGCACCGAGGAGCGACTGCGCAAGAACCCCCTAGGAATTTACGTGAACGGCCTTTCCTGGAGCCGTGAACTCGACGCGATCGAAGGAGCCAAGAAACCATGAAAACCCAAATCCGTATTTACGCTTTGCCGTTGATCCTGAGCGCCACCTTGGTGACTGTCAGTGGTTGCGCCACACACGGCAAGCCGCCGCCGGACATCACGCTGGACGAACCCGTCGCGGCGCACGAACTGCCGGAGCCACCCAAACCCATCGAGGTGGTCGAAGTACCCAAACCACTGCCGCTACCCGGGCAGTTGAAGCCTTTGGATAATACACCCGAGGACAAGCCCACCCCGGAATCACCTGACGAGAAATCTCGCGTGACTCGCGCCAACGCCGAAGCACGCGTGGCACCGAGCCGAGAGGGCTACGTCAACGCCATCCAAGTTTGGCCCTACGCTGACGGCGCACTGTATCAGGTCTACACCAGCCCCGGCCGCGTCACTGTCATCACCTTGCAGGAGGGAGAGGAACTGGTGACGGTCTCAGCCGGCGACACGGTGCGCTGGATCGTCGGTGACACGGCCAGCGGCGCAGGCGCCAGCCTGCGCGTGAACATCCTCGTGAAACCCACGCGCGTCGGGCTGAAGACGAACCTGGTCATCACCACCAACCGCCGCACCTACCTGCTCGAACTGTCTTCGACGCCGCAGGCGTGGATGGCATCGGCGTCGTGGGACTATCCGAAGGACCGCATGCTGGCCTTGCAGAAGCAGGCGCAGCAGGCTCAGGCGGCAGCGCCAGTGGACTCGGGCTTGTCGCTGGAGCAGATCAAGTTCCGCTACGCGATCACCGGCGACAGCCCGCCATGGAAACCGCTGCGCGCGTTCGATGACGGCGAGCGGGTCTATATCCAGTTCCCTGCTGGCATCGCGCAGGGCGAGCTGCCGCCGCTATTCGTGATCGGGCAGCAGGGCGATGGCCAGCTCGTGAACTACCGCTTCCGCTCGCCCTATTACGTGGTGGATCGGCTGTTTGGTGCCGCTGAGTTGCGGCTGGGTGCGGACAAGGCCGCCGTCGTTCGCATCGAACGCACCGATGGCGTTGGCAGCACGGCGCGGAGGTATTGAGCATGAGCACGTCCGCCACACCGCAGACGCCGCCGACGGGGACAGATAAGGCCGACCCGGACGCCTTGGCTCTGCGCGCTTCGCCGCGTCCGGTCACGCGGCTCAATCGGCGCATGCTGGCGGCGCTTGCAGGGGCGCTCGGCATCGTCATACTGGGCGCCACGCTCTGGTCCTTGCAGCCACACAAGCGTGAACGCTCCACGGCCACCGAGTTGTACAACGTGGATCGCGTCTCACGGGCCGACAGCCTCGACCAGTTGCCAAAGGACTATACAAAAGTAGTGCCAATGGCGAAGCCTGTGGTACCGATGTTGGGTGAGCCGTTGCCGGGCGACTTGGGGCCGGCCATCGTGCATGCGCAGAATCGCGGGAACACGGGCGCGCACACCCCCGCGCAACCCGGCCGCATCGCTCAGCCGGGCGATGCCGAGGATGCGGCGCGTTCGTCAGTGTTCTTCCGCAGCAGTAGTGCAACAAAGGCGGCACCGGCAACCACCGCAGCCGCAATCCAGCCCGAGCAGGCATCTGGTAATCAGGCCTTCAATCCGATGGCAACGGCATCGACACAGCCAACCGATCCAACGGCTGCGCAGAACCGGCAGGATCAGAAGGAAGCGTTCCTCACGAATGGCGGCGACACCGCCACCCGCAATCCGGGCAGCCTGCAATTGCCGACATCGCCCTACCAGGTGATGGCAGGCACCATCATTCCGGCGGCGCTGGTGACGGGCATCAACTCCGACCTGCCGGGACAGGTCATTGCCAATGTGACGGAGGCGGTCTACGACACGGCCACGGGTCGCTTCCTGCTGATTCCGCAAGGCTCGCGACTGATCGGCCGCTACGACAGCCAGGTGGCCTTCGGTCAGCGACGGGTACTGCTGGTGTGGACGCGCTTGATCCTGCCCGATACCTCGTCGATTTCGCTCGACCGTCTGCCCGGCATCGACCCGGCTGGTTATGCCGGGCTGGAGGATGGCGTCGATTGGCATTGGGATCGCATCATCGCCGGTGCCGCGTTGTCCACACTGCTCGGAGTCGGTGCCGAGCTGGCAGCACCCAACAACAGCGGCAGTACCGGTGGCGTGACCGTCGCCGTTCGCCAGAGCGCGCAGGACACCGTGAACCAGGTCGGTCAGGAGATCACCAAACGCAACGTGAGTATCCAGCCGACGCTCACCATCCGGCCCGGATTCCCGATGCGGGTGATGGTGAACAAGGATCTGATCCTGCGTCCGTACCAGCCGCTGTTCTTCCAGAGAGGATCGTCGCAATGAATATGCCCACCAGCAAGCTGCGGCTAGGGCCGCTACCGAAAACCGAGACTGTAAAACTCACTGTCTCACTAACGGTCACGCTCAAGGCCGATTTAGAGCGCTACGCCGCGCTGCATGCGCAGACCTACGGCGAACCGGTCGATGCCGCCACATTGATCCCGCACATGCTGGAATCATTCATGGCACGGGATCGGGGATTCAGGAAGACCAGGGCGAAGTGATTCACAGCGATGCCGCATCAGCACAATCGCAATACGCCCATGTACGCCTGAGCGAGTTTTCGATAGATGCCGGAAAGATCACCATCACAGGACCGCATTTATACCGGCCGTTGCGATGCAACCAGCAATTGCCCTGATGATGGAGCAGATCATGTACAAAACAGATCGAAGCCTGGTGGCTGCGCGGCCAAACGACGACTCTGATACAAACGAACCGCACGACATGCAGCTACCACAACTGGTCGCGACGAATACCTTGCCGTTCAGACGCACAATCCGCCGTACCGAGCTGCGACAGATCGTGCCGCTAGCCGATACCACGATCTATGACATGGAGCGCCGCGGAGAATTTCCGCGCCGGTTCAATCTGACCGCGCGCTGCGTGGTATGGGACTTGACGGAAGTAGAAGCCTGGCTCGACGCACGTCGGCAAGCCTCCGATAGTGCACAGTTGAAACGGGCGCCTTCACCGGACGTGCGTCGGCGCAAGCGCCGCCCCGTCAAAGCAGCGCCTGTGTCGTGATGACCTTCATCGACGGTGGCAGCAACGTCGGAGTGTGTGACTTGCCGGCCACCCAAGCATCAATCATGTCGGCCCATTCTTGCAGCATGTGCCGGCGCTGCTCTGCGTATTCGGCCTTGTTGTAGACACCGCGTGATGAACGGCCATCTTCGTGCGCCAAGCACTTCTCAATCCAATCGCTGTTGAAACCGAGTTCGTTGAGGATGGTCGAACCGGTGCGGCGCAGGTCATGCACGCTGAAGCTTTCGATGGGTAGACCCTTCGCTTTCGACCGCTCGACGACTATCTGCGCGACGCGATTCAGCGTGGCGTTCGACATACACTTGTCGCCGTCATAGCGCGAGGGCAGCAGGTACTTCGAGCCACCGGCGCAGGTGCGCAGCGCGATCATGATGTCGAGCGCCTGCTGCGACAGGTAGATGTTGTGGGCCTTGCCAGCCTTCATGCGCGTTTTCGGAATAGTCCACAGCGCGTTCTCGAAGTCGATCTCGTCCCACGTCGCATGGATGAGTTCGCCCTTGCGCACCAGCGTGAGCAGGATCAACCGCAGCGCCAGTTTGATGGTCGGGTACGAAGCCACGTACTCCAACTCCTTGTGCAGGACGCGTATCTCCGTAGGCGACAGCGCCCGATCTCTCGGCACGAAGGTGGCGATCGACGATGGCCCCACGTCGTCGGCAGGGTTGGCCACCTTCTCGCCGTGCAGGATAGCGAAGCCGTAGATTTGTTTGATGATGTCGCGGACGTGGATCGCCGTTGCTGGCGCCCCCCTGTCCTTGACCTTGTTGCACAGGTCACGCAGATCGTCGGGGCTGATCTCGCTCAGCAGACGGCTTTTGAACACCGGCAGGATGTCCCTGTCAAGGATGCTCTTGCGCATCGACCGGGTGCTATCGGCCATCCTGGCTTCCTCATACCATTTGTCGGTAAATTCCTGGAAGGTTTTGGCTTCGGACAGGCGCCGTTTCTCGCGCTGTTTTTCCTGCGCCGGGGACTGGCCTTCCGAAACGGCCCGCTTCGCGTCGATGCACTTTTCGCGCGCCCGAGCCAGCGATAGACCCCCCGGCCCGTAGCGCCCAATCGTCAGCGTCTCGCGCCTGCCATTGATCCGGTAGTCATAGCGGAACGTGACGGTACCCGCCGTCGAGACCGTGACGTACATGCCGTCCCTGTCCGTTACCTTGTAAGGCGTGTCCTTGGGTTTGAGGTTCTTCAGTGCGGTGTCGGTAAGCATCGGCTCTTACTCCTGATAACGGTAATTTTACCGTCAACGGCTTGAAAGCGACATGATGCTCTGAAACCCCTATGAATACTAGCTTTTCACGCTATTTTTTACCGTCACCACTGAAATCAGTCAGACGGTAAAATATTTTTGATGATTGGCCTAGCTTTCATTACCGACAGGATTACCGACAAAAAGTTTTGCTTGTCGTCGATAGATGCCGATAGATATCGTGATAGTAAATTATATAAATCAATAATTTAACGCACTTTTCCGATAGTCAGCGAAAGCTGCCGAAAGACCTAAAATTATTCCCACTCGATGGTCGCCGGCGGCTTGCCGCTGACGTCGTACACCACCCGGTTGAACCCGCGCACCTCGTTGATGATGAGGTTGGAAAATTTGGCCAGCAGAGAATATGGCAGCTCGG
>CAYSKY010000207.1:0-6167 GCA_964431425.1 uncultured Burkholderiales bacterium | reverse complement strand
GGCCGGTGCGGCGGCGTGTCCCACCGGTGACCAGGAATGCAGCGGCCAGAGCGGAGTCGCCGCGGGCGATGAACTCCGAGATGTGCGAGACCGGCACTGAAACATCGTGCTTCACGCTCTTGCCCGAAAGCTTCTCCGCCTCGGGAATATGTTCGCGAATGGACCAGAGCGCCGCTGCCTGTGCATCGCTGGATGCAATAACGGCGTCTTCCGCCATGCTGCTGTCAAACGCAGGCTCCAGCGCGGCTGCCAGTGCCTCCGCCAGCGGGGCATCGGCCAGCGTGTCGGTCAATTCAACCAGCACCTGCCATTCGTGCCGCGCGGCAAAGGGGTCCACGGTCGCCGGAAAATGCCGGACAACGAGGTCAAGGCAAAGCCGTGACATCAATTCGAATCCGGTGACGCGGTCGCCGAGCGCGCCGCGCACGACAGCCAGCAGTTCCACCGCCGCGGCCGGCGTGGGCACCGCGATGAGCGCGGTGCATGTGCTGCGTGGCAATGGGAACAGTTTCAATACCGCGGCGGTGATGATGCCCAGCGTTCCCTCGGCACCCATCAGAAGATGCTTGAGGTCATAACCGGTATTGTCCTTACGCAGCGCTTTGAGGCCATTCCAGATGCGACCATCCGGCAACACCGCTTCCAGCCCCAGTACCAGGTCGCGGGCGTTGCCGTAACGCAGCACGGCGGTACCGCCTGCATTTGTCGAGAGGTTGCCTCCAATGGTGCAACTGCCTTCGGCCGCCAGCGAGAGTGGAAAATAGCGCCCATGGTGCTGGGCGCTTTCCTGAATGGCCTGCAGCAGACAGCCCGCTTCCACCGTCATGGCGTTGTTTGCAATATCGATGCTGCGAATGGCATTGAGCCGGCCCAGTGACAGGACGATGGCGGTACCTGATGCGTCCGGCACGCCGCCGCCGACCATGCCGGTATTGCCGCCCTGCGGAACCACGGGTGTCGCGCTTTGCGCACACAGACCGACGACCTCGGCAACTTCCTGCGTGGATGACGGGCGGACCACTGCCAACGCACGGCCGGTGTAATTGCCGCGCCAGTCGGTCAGGAACGGGGCGGTATCTGTCGCTTCCGTGAGTACATGTTGCGCGCCAACGCGCTCCTTGAGCGCATCCAGCATTGAGCGGTTCATGGTCTTTGCGCCGGTTTCTTGCGTCAGTTGCCGGCGGCCCGAATACGGGCCAGCGTGGCAGTGGTGGAACGTTCGAACTGGAAAACGATGGCGTGCACGCTGCCGCCCCAGGATCGCACCTCCGGTCCACCGACGATCTTGTCCACCGGCCAGTCGCCGCCCTTGACCAGCACTTCGGGCCGCGCCTCGAGGATGCGTTGCAACGGAGTGTCTTCCTCAAACCAGGTCACCAGCGACACGCACTCCAGCGCCGCCAGCACCGCCATGCGGTCCTCCAGCGTGTTGATGGGCCGGTCGTCGCCCTTGCCGAGACGTTTCACGGAGGCATCCGAGTTGAGTGCGACGATCAGCGATGCCCCCAGTGCGCGGGCCTCGGCAAGATAGGTCACGTGGCCGCGGTGCAGCACATCGAACACGCCGTTGGTGAAGACACGTTTGGCGGCCAGCGTGCCGGCACGCGCCGCAAGATCCGCGGGCGCGCAAAACTTGTTCTCGAATGAAGGGCGCATCCGGACATTTTACGCCAGCGACGCCGACGGCCGGGGCTAGGGCCGGATGGCGCGGCGGTCAGGCAGGCTGCTGCAGTACGGTGGCCGGCATTCCCGCGATGATTTCCTTGCGAAAGCGGTTCAGGTCGGTCGAAGTTTCAAAGGTGCGTTCAAACAGGCTCGACATCTGCTTGAGGATGCCGTTGACCACACGATGCTCCCACACCTTGTCGAACTGGATCTGCGTGTCGAGCCAGCGCTCCAGCCACTCCGGGTCGGGCAGCCTGGACTGCACCGTGTCGTTGGGGAACAACTGCTTGTTGACATGCAGGTTGGTCGGATGCAGCGGCTTGGCACTTTTTCCGGAACTGGCCATCAGCACGCCGATCTTGGCGAACGCCAGCTTGGCCTCCGCCCCCATCTTCTCAACAGCGCGCTTCATGTATCGGAAGTAGGCGCCCGCATGGCGTGCCTCGTCCTTCGAGATGGTGTCGTAGATTTTCTTGATGACCGGTTCGGTATGCCATTCAGCCGCGCGGCGGTACCACTGGGTCAGCCGGATTTCGCCGCAGAAATGCAGCATCAGGGTTTCCAGCGCCGGTGCCGGATCAAACGGAAAGCGCACCGCGTGCAACTCCTGCTCGGTCGGCACAAACGCGGGACGAAAGCGCTTGAGGTAATCCATCAGTACCAGCGAGTGCTTCTGCTCCTCATAGAACCAGATCGACATGAAGGCCGAGAAGTCGCTGTCGTGCTGGTTATCGCGCAGGAACATTTCTGTTGCGGGCAGGGCCGACCACTCGGTGATGGCATTCATCTTGATGGTCATGGCCTGTTCATCCGAAAGCCGTGTGCCGTCAAACTCGTCCCATGGGATGTCGCTGGCCATGTTCCAGCGCGAGCGCTCCAAATCCCTGAAAAGATCGGGGTAAAGCATGGGCTCGGGGGCCGGGCTGGTTGCGATGGGGGATGTCATGTGGCGCCTACCTTTTATCGATGTGCAAGCGGATCAGGGAATGATTCCGTAATGGTCACGCGGCCCGGCCCGATGGCGCGGTTGCGCCGCGCTCCCGGGTGATTGAAGCACCGCGTGATGACAATGTCGGGACGGCACCCGTGCATCACGCGGACTTTCCGGCCAGCCCGCGAAACGTCGCCGTCACCATGGCTTCGACGATCTGGTCGTTGGTGAGCTTGCCGGCCTGCCGGAGAAATTCCACCGTCGGGTCACAGGAGCGTGAGTAGAGCGTGAACACAATCACGTCGTCCGGCATGTCATGGCTGATATCACCGTCTTTTTTGGCATCGGCAACCAAAGCATAAAAGCGGCGGTTCACCTTGAAGGCGATCGCCAGGTAATCCAGATCGAGCATCAGCGCGCGCTGCAACGCGCCGCGGGTCGACGGCAGGTGTGGAACCCCACCGCGCAGGCGGTGCTGCAGCGACCAGCGCAGGATTTCCTCGAGCTTGCGCGCGGCACGCCAATCGACGGGCATGCCTTCGAGGATCTCCACGGTCTGGGTCAGCAGGCGCGTCATTGCCGCCGCCGCCAGTTTCTCTTTTGACGAGAAGTGCTTGTAGACGCTGCCCTTGGCGACACCGACGGCGTCCGCGACGTCATCCATGGTCATGAGGTCGAACCCTTTTTCGGACAGCAGCATGTTGACCGCATCAAGGATGGCTTCCTCGCGGGCTTCATACTGTTGTTTTTTAAAGGGTATTTTTATTTCAAGCATGCGGATTGACTTTGCGGCGACTTATTGGTCCAATTCGTGACTTGTCAGTCATGTTGTGACTGGTTCGGCTAAAGTTGGATTCTGCCACTGTCGGGCCTGCGTGCCAAGCACCTTATGACGGGTAGGCGTTGCGTCAGGCTGAGTGGCAACATGGCACCCTTGGCGCCGTCTGTCGCCTGCAGGCAAACGCGTGCCGCCACGCTGTCATGGTAGAACTGGATATTGCCGGATTCCCCACCCCCAACAGTAGGTCCCGCCAGCCGATGCATCCGTACCCGTCCCTGAAAATGTTGCGCACATGAAAATTGCTGTGATCGGCTCCGGGATTGCCGGGCTCTCCTGCGCGTGGCTGCTGTCCAAGCATGCGGGCGGCGCCCATCAGGTAACGCTGTTCGAACAGGCGCCCCGGCTGGGGGGGCATACCAACACGGTCGATATCCATGTGGACGGCATCGATTTCCCGGTCGATACCGGCTTTCTGGTCTACAACGACTGGACCTACCCGAATCTGATCGCGTTGTTTGCGCACCTGCAGATCGAGGTGGCGCCGGCCGACATGTCGTTCGGCATCAAACTGCTGGATGACGCCGGGCGCGGCCAATTGGAATGGTGTGGCTCAAACGATATTTCCACGGTGTTTGCGCAACCATCCAACCTGTTGCGGCCGGCCTTCTGGGGCATGCTCAAGGACATGCTGCGCTTCAATCGCGAGGCCTCTGAGCTGGCGGCGTCCGGTCAGCCGATGGCGGGCACACTGGGCCGGTATCTGGCGAAAAACGGCTACGGCGATGCCTTCCGCGACTGGTATCTGCGCCCGATGGCGGCCTGCATATGGTCGACGCCGGCACAGCAGATTGACGAGTTTCCACTGGCCACGTTCCTCACCTTTTGCCGCAACCATGGCCTGATTTCGGTGAACAACCGCCCGCAGTGGCGAACCGTGAAAGGCGGCGCGCGTCATTACGTGCGACGGCTGGCGGCGGATCTCACCGATATCCGCACCGGCGCCCTGCTGGGCGGGGTGCGGCGCGATGAAGGCGGGGCGGTCATTGACGCAGCTGACGGTGCCGAACGCTTTGATCACGTGGTGTTTGCCTGCCACACCAACGACACGCTGGCGCTGCTGCGGGAACACAGCGGTCCGGTGCACGAGGTGTTGTCGAGGATCCCCTACCAGCCCAATACTGCCATCCTGCACACCGACCGCCGGCAGCTGCCGGACCGCACGCGGGCCTGGGCCGCATGGAACTACACGGCCTGGCATCCGGATGCGGCAAACGGACGTAGTGGGGGCACGGCGCAGGCACCCGTTTCGTTGTCGTATCTCCTGAATCGTTTGCAACCGCTTCCTTTCAAATCCCCCGTCATCGTCACCATGAATCCGCTGGTGCCGCCGGAACCGGCGACCGTGATCCAGACCATTGAATATGACCACCCTGTTTTCCTCGCGGAGAGTGCCGATGCCAAGCGCGCCCTGCGGCGTTTGCAGGGCCGGGATCGCCTGTGGTTTGCGGGAGCCTGGACCCGCTATGGATTCCATGAAGACGGGCTGATGTCCGGCATCGCGGTGGCGCGCGCGCTCGGTGCCAGCGTGCCGTGGCCGACCAATGTGCCGGCCGCGGATGATCTCGCGGCAGCGTACCCCGGGGTGGACGCGTGAACCCCGCCACCCGTACATGGCCGGCAGGCTCCGTGCCGGAGCTGATCTTCGGCCGCGTATTCCACAAACGCATCAAGCCCGTCGAGCACCAGTTTTCCTACGGCGTTTTCTACCTGCGGGTCCCGTTGTCGAAACTGGGTTCGCTGGGTAATCGCTGGCTGTCCCACGACCGGTTCAACCTGCTTTCATTCATGACGCGGGACTATGGCCCTCGGGACGGCAGTAGCCTCGAGGCCTGGATCCGCGCCATGCTGGCGGCGGAGGGTGTCGACCGCGCCGATGGTGAGGTGGTGCTGCAGACATTTCCGCGCCTTCTTGGCTACGTGTTCAATCCGATCAGCATCTGGTATTGCCACGACCGTGACGGCGGGCTGCGTGCCGCGCTGTGTGAAGTCAGCAACACCTTCGGCGAGCACCACAACTACCTCGTCGTTCACGACGACCAGCGGCCGATCACGGCCGGCGACTGGCTGGTCGCACGCAAAGTGTTCCACGTTTCGCCGTTTTGCGAGGTCAAGGGCCACTACCGCTTCCGATTTGAGCAAACCGGCGCGCGCGCCTTTGCCGAGGTGGATTATTTCGATGCCGACGAGGCGGCGCCGGACGCCGGCAAATTGCTGGTCACCACCATTTACGGCCGGCCCCGCACGCTGGATGCCGGCGTTGCATTGCGGGCTTTTTTCTCGTATCCGCTCATGACCATCAATGTCGTGTTCCGCATCCACTGGCACGCGCTGAAGCTTTGGCTCAAGCGCGTGCCGTTTTTTACCAAGCCGGCGCCGCCGGTGATCCAGACCACGCGCTGAACTTTCATTCCGTTACCCACTCGAGATACTCCGACATGTCGCCGCCAAATGAATCGTCCCAAGCCATGCCCGTTACCGGCCTGACCGCCCTTTCAGCCGACGCCAAGCTGCCTGCCGTGGCCCGCATGTTTTACGGCCTGATGAAGCGCCTCGACGCCGGTGTGCTGACATTCACCTCGCCCGAGGGTCATACCACGGTGTTCCGCGGCGCCCATGAAGGACCGGTCGCCGACCTGCGGTTTTCCGACTGGGGTGTGGCAAAAGAGGTGTTCAAGTCCGCTGACATCGGCCTGGCGGAGTGCTATCGCGACGGCCGCATGTTCACTTCCG
>CAYSKY010000206.1:0-6169 GCA_964431425.1 uncultured Burkholderiales bacterium | reverse complement strand
CATCAGCCGCGAAGACATCGGGCAATACGGCGATACCAACCTTGGCGACGTGATGCGCCGCCTGCCCGGTGTCACGCAGGGCGGCCGCCCCGGCCGCGGCGGCCCGGTGCAGATGCGCGGCATGGGCGGGGGCTTCACCCAGATCCTGCTCAACGGCGAGCGCATCCCGCCGGGATTCTCGATCGAACAGATCACGCCCGAACAGGTGGAGCGCATCGAGATCCTGCGTGCGCCGACCGCCGAGACCGGCGCCCGCGCCATTGCCGGCACCATCAACATCATCCTGCGCGAACCGCTGCGCGCCCGCCACAACGACATCCGCGCCGGGCTCACCGAAGAGCGCAATCACCTTTCCGAAGACCTGTCGTGGTCGCGCAACGACACGCTGGGCGCCACCGGCACCTACAACATGTCGATCTCGGCCCGCCATAGCGACCAACTCACCGACACCCTGGCCCGCACCATTTACACCAACACCCTCACCGGTGCCACCGATCTCGACCAGAAGGGCTTCAGCCAGCAGCTGGGTATCGGCAACCATGTGTTTTTCAGTTCGCGCCTGCAATGGCGGCTTGGGGCCGGCGAGAACTTCATGCTCACGCCGTTCATTGTCAGCCACCGCAATCATTCCACCACCCGCGGAACGCTGGACCAGTTTGCGGGCGCGACACCGGCCCAATACGCCACCAGCGCCAGCCGCGCCGATACCAGCGTGGATGTCATGCGACTGATGAGCAATCTCAACAAGCGCATTGACCAGGACACCCGCTACGAGCTGCGCGGCAGCGCCGGCCAGTTCACCACCGACAATTTTTCTGCGCTCAGCCAGTTCGATCGTGCCGGCGCGCGTACGCTCATCCAGACCACCGGCACCGATGCCAAAGACCGCTCCTGGAACCTCGCCGGCAAACTTTCGCATAGCTGGGGTGATGCCAAGCACGCGCTGGTGGGCGGCTGGGAACTGGAAGGCGTGAAGCGCACGGAAAATTCGAAGACGCTGCTCAACGGCGTGCAGCAACTGGCCGATTTCGGCGAGCAGTTGCGGGTCTCCACGCGCCGCACCGCGTTCTACGCACAGGACGAGTGGGACCCGAAGCCGGAGTTCGGTTCGTACTTCGGCGCGCGCTGGGAATCGATCGAAACCCGCAGCGATACGGCCGGCGCCAATGTGCGCAACACCAGCCGGGTGCTGACGCCGCTGGCGCACGGCGTGTGGCGCTTCGCCGCTCCGTCGCGCGATCAGGTGCGGCTCTCGCTCACACAAAGCTATCGCGCCCCAACCACGCAAAACCTGGTGTCGCGCCCCAGCCTCAACACTCTGTTCCCGGTACCCGGTGCCAACACGTCCGTCACCCCCGACCGCGCCGGCAATCCGCTGCTCAAGCCGGAGCTGGCCAACGGCATCGACTTTGCCTACGAGAACTACCTCAAGGCGGGCGGCATTATTTCGGTCAACTTGTTTGCGCGCCGCATTCGCGACCTGATCCGCAATGTCACCACGCTTGAGACAGTGTCGTGGGCGCCGGTGCCGCGCTACGTGTCGCGACCGCAGAATTTCAGCGATGCCCTTACACGCGGCATCGAGTTCGACGCCAAGTTCCAGCTCACTGAAGTGGTCGAAGGGGCGCCGGCTGTGAACATGCGCGCCAACCTGAGCGTGTACAACTCGCGGGTGGACGACGTGAAGGGGCCCAACAACCGCATCGACCAGCAGCCGCGCGCCACCGGCAATCTGGGGGCCGACTACCGCTTCCGCGCCACGCCCCTTTCAGTGGGCGGCAATCTCAGCTGGACGCCGGCCTACGAAACCCAGCAGACCAACCTGCAGCTGCAAAAGATTTCGACCAAACGTGTGATCGACACCTACGTGTTGTGGACCATCGATTCGGGCACCAAGCTGCGCCTGTCCGTTTCCAATCTGGCGCCGCGCAACCTCGACACCACCACGGCCATCTTTGAAGGAAGCCAGTTGCAGACGGTGGTGAGCAGCGGCCGCACCGATGTGTCGGCGGCGCTGCGACTGGAGATCCGGCTCTAGGTCGACGCCAGACTCAGTCGGCCAGCATCACCCGGTTGCGGCCGGCGCGTTTGCCGGCGTACATGGCGGCATCGGCACGCCGCAGCGCCTCTTCCACCGTTTCCGATTGCTGCTGGGTGGCCACGCCAAAGGTCATGGTGACCGACAGCAGCGCGCCTTTCCACTGCATGGGGTGGGTCGCGAGGCTCTCGCGCAACCGGTTCATCATCTGCTCGGTCTGGCGTGCATCGGTATCGGCCAGCAGCAGGCAGAACTCCTCGCCGCCCCAGCGCGCCACCACATCCGAGGCACGCAGCGACGACTCCAGCACCGAAGCCACCGCCACCAGCACGTGGTCGCCGCACTCGTGGCCGAAGGCGTCGTTGATTTCCTTGAAGTGATCGATGTCCCCGAGGACGCAGGTGTAGGGCCGCCCGCTGCGATGCATGCGCGAATGCGCCGCCGCCAGTTCGTCCTGCATGGCGCGACGGTTCTTGAGCCCGGTCAGCACGTCAGTGCGCGCCAGCCGCTCGATCTCCACCCGGGCGTTGTGCAACGCCGTGACGTCCGTCATGGCGCTGACGAAATAGTCGCCGCCTTCCACCAGTCCATAGTTCTCGGCGATTTCGAACCAGCGGTCCTCGCCGTCCTTGCAACGGATGCATACCGTGGTGGTGGAAAACTGGTAGCGCGCATCGGCACGTGCATCATCGGCCTCGCGGGTGATGCGGCTGATGCGCTCGGCGCGGTAGGCTTCGTCGGGATAGGCGATGCGGTACCAGGTTTCGCGATCGGGCACGTCGTCCACCGTGTAGCCGACCACCTGCAGGAATCGCTTGTTGTGGAACACAGAACGCCACGGATTCACGCCGCTCTCGGAAACCTCCACCACCTGGCTGACCGCCATGGGGATGGGCAGTGCATCGAGAAACTCGAAGAACTTGTCCAGTTCGGCAAAGGTGGTGAAGGCGTTGGTCATGGGGTTTGGCACACTACGTCGGGACCGGCAAAGCGGATTCGCGGCCCGGCAGGGGCTAAGGCAAGTGGCCAGAATAGCAAAACCGCCCCGGCCTCCTGTTTGGGGCGACGAACGGCATGCCGGTGCGCGGCGACGGTCATTCCGCCGACGGGAAAAGTGAACCGGCGCACACTGCGCCCTGTCCGGTGGGCGGTGTGCGGTGCTAGAGTCGTGCATCCGTCCCGCCCTGCGCGGAAAATCAGGATTGCCCGCCATGCCCCGTTCCCCGCTTTTGCTGACCGCCTTCAGCCTGCTGGCCCTGGCCGGTTGCGCCAACCATATCCTGCCGGTGACACCACCGCCGGCCCCGACGATCATGTTCGCCGCGGACGAGGCCATGCCGTTCACGGTCGAGCGCATCGTCAAACCGGGGCCGGTGGCCGGCGTGCTGGTCAAAGTGGATCTCACCGATCCGCGCGTCAGGGTGGAAGTGGCACTGGCCGACGGGCGTGACCCGGACGGCGACGGCCCCTGCGTGGGCCTGCTGGATACCACCAGCAACGCCGCGCGCCGCCACGATTACGCGATCACGATGAACGCCAGCTTTTTCGAGGCGCCGGCGCCTCGCGAAGTCCAGGGACGCAAGATTCATTACTACAACGGCAATTGCACCTGGCCGGCGGGCTGGCACTATTCCGGCGGGCGCGTGGTATCCAGCCCGTCCAAGGAGGTGCTGCGTGCCACGCTGATGATCCACCGCGACGGCCGCATCACCATCGCCGGTGGCGTGAAGGAACTGCCGGCCGACATCCGCTATGCCGTGTCCGGCAATGCGGTGCTGCTCACCGACGGCAAGGCGCCGGTGCACGCACGCGACACCGTGCGCCATCCGCGCAGCGCGGTGGGGGTGAGCGCCGATGGCAAGAAATTGATCCTGTTCGCGCTGGATGGCCGCCAGGCGACCGCCGAGGAATCGGTTTATGGGCGCGCGCACAGCCGTGGCGCCACCCTCGCAGAACTGGGCGAACTGATGCTCGAATTCGGCGCAGCAAACGCGGTCAACCTCGACGGCGGCGGCAGTACCTCGCTGGTGATCAAGGACCCGTACACCGGTGTGTTCACCATCGCCAACCAGCCCTCTGACCGCTCCAACCTGAAGCTGCCGATCCCGATCGAGCGGCCCGTGGCGGATGTGCTGGGCATCCGCATCACGCCGCGTGCCGCACTGCCGCGCTAGGCCCGCTTGCCTTGCAACAGGCTGCACCGGTCAATGACCGCGCCGCCCTTGTTCCCTACACTCAACCTCATCCAACCCCACCGGAGCCCCACCGTGCCCAACATGTTCAAGCCAATTGCCGCCGTCACCCTGCTCGCCGCCGCAGGTCCGCTTGCCGCCGCTCCGGTGGCGCTGCAATGCGCCCGCCTCATCGATGTGCGCGCACAGGAGGTGCAAACCGAGCGCACCGTAGTCGTCGACGGCAAGAAAATCCTGCGCATCGAAAAGGGCTACACCGCCCCGGCCGGTGCCAACGTCATCGACCTGAAAAACCAGACCTGCATGCCCGGCCTCATCGACCTGCATGTGCACCTGGGCGGGCAATCGGCCCCCGGCGGCGCCTACGAGGGCTTCACGCTCAACCCCACCGACTACACCGTGCGCGGCGTGCACTACGCCGAGAAAACCCTCTTGGCCGGTTTTACCTCGGTGCGTGAATTGGGCGCCAGCCCCGGCGTGTCCATCGCACTGCGTAACGGCATCAACCAGGGCTACATCAAGGGTCCGCGCATCCAGGCAGCCGGCGGCGTGATCAGCACCGGCGGCCACGGCGACCCCACCAACGGCCTGCGCGCCTCGCTCATGGGCAGCCCCGGCCCCGAAAGCGGCGTGATCAACGGTCCGGCCGAAGCGGCCAAGGTGGTGCGCCAGCGCTACAAGGAAGGCTTCGACCTCATCAAGATTTCCACCACCGGCGGCGTACTGTCACTGGCCAAGAGCGGCGACGCGCCGCTGCTGGCGGACCAGGAACTGGCGGCCATCGTCAACACCGCGAAGGACTACGGATTTCCGGTCACCACCCACGCCCACGGCGCCGAGGGCATGAAGCGCGCCATCCGCGCTGGCGTGCAGACCATCGAGCACGGTACCTACCTGGATGACGAAGCCATCGCGCTGATGAAGGAACGCGGCACCTGGCTGGTGGCCACCATCTCCGCCGGCCGCTTCGTGGCTGACAAGGCCAAAGAGCCAGGCTACTTCCCGGAAATCATCCGCGCGAAAGCCGCCGCCATCGGCCCGGAAATCCAGAACATGTTTGCGCGCGCCTACAAGGCCGGCGTAAAAATCGCCTTCGGCACCGACACCGGCGTGGGACCGCATGGCGACAACGCGAAAGAGTTCCAATACATGGTCGAAGGCGGCATGCCGCCGTTGCAGACCATCCGCGCCGCTACTTTGTATGCTGCGTCGGTCATGGGCGTTGAAAAGGATCTAGGCACCATCGAAGCCGGCAAGCTGGCCGACATCGTGGCCGTACAGGGTGACCCCGTGAAGGACATCACCAGCATGATGAAAATGGCCTTCGTGATGAAGGACGGCGTGGTGTACCGCAAGCCCTAGATGAATGGCCCGCGCGGCGGCGCTACTTGTGGTCCGCGCAGCGGCGCTACTTGTGGTCCGCGCAGCGGCGCTACTTGCGGCCGCCGCCCGACGCCTCGGTGAGGCTGTTGGCAATGCCCAGGTGCTGGTTCTGCTCGGTGTATTCCTTGTTGCCGACCGCCTTGACTACACGCTCGGTGGTCGGCTTCACCAGCCGCGTGCCGGTCATTTCCTTTTGCTGGGCCAGCAGGCGGCGGTTGGCATAGTCGGCATCGACTGACAGGCAGCCACTCAGCAGTGTCATGCCACACAGCATTCCAATGAAGTTTCGCATCTTGCCTCCAGACAGTCACGGATGGGATAGGACCGATTGTAGAAGGCGATTCGCGGCGGGCTGTAGCGGATTGTGGCGGGGGCGCGACGGAATTGCACGCACCGAGTTAAGCACAAATGCCAAGCACCGGCGCGCCTCCCGGGCCAAAAAAGCCCCCAAAGCTTCGCCAATGCTGGACTTTCGCTACTGGGAACTTCGATAAACCTGCTGCGCGGCGCAAACTTCGCGCCTCCGGTGCTCTTCGTACCTGCGTACGAGTCCGCT
>CAYSKY010000205.1:4574-6170 GCA_964431425.1 uncultured Burkholderiales bacterium | reverse complement strand
TTCTTACAGCGTTCAATGGCTGCCTGAATCAAATCCGAAAACGTAGTCAACGCCACAAGTTGACGAGGAGTGAATAGGTCACCGAACTTAGTAAGTCCATAGTTAGGCGTTTTGAAGTCGCGCGGATTATTGGGCAATTCCATTTCGGGCGACCAACCCGGTTTTGCACTCTCAGCGGTCGCAATTTGCTCAGCTGTCGGTGAAAGATATATCCGTCCCCTCGCACCCTCGGCGACAATAGCCATAAGCCGCTGCCCCATCCTACCTGCCTTGCCTTCGGATCTAATATGGTTGTAGTCAATGGGTGATTTTGAAAGTAAGCAAATAAATGCAGCTCGCTTACCAGCCGTAGTTCCACCCTTCGCAGATATCGGCGGGGTGCCTGTCTTCACCACGAAGCGATAACTATCACCATCAACTAACGGATCTACATAAACCTCCTTCCCTTCCTTGTTGGATAAGACAAAACTAGAAGCCAGAGGCACATCAGCATGAGAAAACGCTGGATTGGGGCTTTTCACTGTGCGAGTCCACAACCAAGCGATTACTGTAATCTTTTGTCCCAATAACGGACGTAGATCAGGCCGTTCGTCGGCCATTTCCTTTGTGACCTCCATAGGGGGGTAAAGGTGACCAATCCGTTTTTGCGCTTCGGCATGCATCCATGCGCCATAACGACGAACGTCTTCGGCTAAACCGTTCGCACCACTCCAATCTTCGGATAATGTTCCCTGCTTATCTCTGTCTAGAGTTGAACCAACTGGACTACGACCAGAAAATTTTGGAGGTATTTCAATCATCGCTTTATTGATAGTCACTGCGACTGGATTGAGGTCGGATGCATAACTCTCAAGGCCAAGACGCTGGGCTTCAAGCGGAAGCGCGCCGCCACCAGCAAATGGGTCATGGAAGGCGGGCAATTTGTCAGGATTGAACCATTCGGCGGCCTGTGGATGACTCTTGTTAAGTTCGCAAGTCTCACGCCAACTTCGCACGATCTCAGCGCGGGCACGAGCCAGTACCTCTTCGTTGTTTGTGTTTTCCCAACGCACCAAATCTTCGATGATCTTGAACAGTCTCTCGCGCTCAATTGCTGCTTTCTCCTTGTTCATCCCATACTTGAATCCGGCACCTTGCTGGTACCCAGGGTCATTGACCATCTGCGCAAAAATCACCGCTCGGGCAGCTGCTAACGGACGCCGAGCCCACCACAGATGGATTCCTCGTGGATGAGGGCCGATACCCGGTAGTTTTTCGTAAGCACAGGCAACATTGATCGCGTCGAGCGGCAACGCCACTTCAATTAGTTTTTTGGGTGTTTTGATGGCGGTCATACGAGTCCTGGGGCGTGCTGTTGCAATGTGTGTTCGGCAAGCTGGCCGAAGAACTGGCGTGTCAGGCTGAAGAAACGGCTGAGGCGTTGATTGCGCGGCAGCAAATCAATGCTGGCCAGATCGGGCAGGCTCCAGCCTTTGGTTTGGTGCTCTTGAAAAAGCTGATCGAGCTCATCCCACCACTGCCGCCTGCGGGTAATTAGGTAGGTGCTGTTGAGGTTGAGTAGGTCAATGGTGTATTGCGCCCGGTCTTGCTCCTGCG
>CAYSKY010000205.1:1056-4564 GCA_964431425.1 uncultured Burkholderiales bacterium | reverse complement strand
GCATTCAAATTGGTGGCAGGTACAACACGACCATCAGACAGATAAGCGAAATAGCGTCGGCAATCAGGTTGGTGACAGGAAACAAACCGCGCCAGGTCAACCATGTCTCGTTTGCCAGGTGCGTGGCCACCAAAGACTTCATGTCCCTGTGCTTTGAACGCGGCAAGGTCATTAGCGCTGTCAAGTGCGCTTGCAGCAAGATTGCTGTAGTCGAAGGTGCGCGCCGGGTTCTGGCTTTTATTCTCTACGTGTTCGATGTGGTAGCCCAAGCCTTCTTCATCAGACCGCAGTTCGCTATAGCAGCACAGTTGATACTGCTCGTTGAGAATGGATTGCTGGACAGCAGCTTTATGACTGAAACTGTTCCAGCGACTGGTGGCCTGCTGCGGCGTAGTAGGCGGGTTGGCTTGTGACTGATTGAGGTGATAGCCACCGTTGCCTTGCTTGGTGATGGCCCTCATTGCTTCAGAGCCTCCTGCCGTTGAATGCTGCGTTGCAGCCGCTGTAATTGCGGGTGTTGTGCGCCCAGCGCGGCAATCAGGCTTTGCATCAACTGCGTAGCCTCTGAGCTTTTATAGTTGCCTTGATCGACCCACTCAGTTAGGCGCTGCAAGTCAGCCTTTTCGCTGACCGGCGGCTGCGGGTCAACCATCATCACGCTGTGCAGCACGTCGCCGCTAGGTTCGCCGTAGGTCATGGCCAGCGGCGGTGCGGCAATGATCTTACCGTCGGCGTCCGGGCCGATGATGCGGATGTTTTCCCGTCTGACGGTGCTTAGTACTTGTGGGCTGTGGGTAGTAACGATGAATTGAGTGCCCGGAAAAGTGCGCGTCAGATCGGTCAGTACCCTTTGCTGCCATTCCGGGTGAAGGTGTAGGTCAACTTCGTCGATGAGGGCAATAGCCGGCAGGTCCAAGGGGTTCATGATCGCGTTACCGCCTTGAACAAAGCGGCTATTTGCCTGCGCCATTCGTCTCGCAAGGTCCATTACAAGGCCAAGGACTACCCGGTAACCGTCACTCAGCTGGCTAATGCGAAGTGTTCGCGTCACACCATCTGGCATCTGACGATCAATTACAAACCGAAGCGGGCGAATTTCAGTACGCGGATTGTTGAATCCGGCTGGCAGCATCCGGACGATGGCATTGCGGACTAGATCAAGCTCCGGCAGGCTGTAATCGAAATCACGCTGCGCCTCCCTCTCGCGTCGCTCCTGATCCTCCATTGCGTTGAACCATTCAAACGCAGCGCGGAAGCGTGAATCTGGGTCCAACGCGCCAGCTAGAGCTTCAAAGCGGGAAAACTGCTTCTTGAATCCCCGACGACGCTGGACCTCGTCGCGAATTGCCCGGTTGGTACCGTAATAGGCGATGACTGGCAGGAAGTATGCACGGTTTTCTGCATCCGCTTCAACGATACTCAAAGCGAAATCATCAATCTGTTTTAGGCCATGTTTGGCCAACGCTTCGAGGTCATTTCCCAATAATTCACGAATTGCCGCTGCCTTGACAGCTGCATCCCGCTTACGACCGCCCGACCAGACAAGCCGACCTTCCTCACGATCTCTCGCTTCCCATGCGAGCATCATGAAAGGCTCACGTCGCTCCTTATGGTTAATGCGGAGGTCCGTGTCTTTCGTGGTACGTCCAGGAATACCGGGTAGTTTCGTCAGGTAACGTCCGAAGCCAATTGCAATGGCATCTAGAATTGCCGTCTTACCTGCTCCGTTCTCCGCGATGATGACCGTTAGTTTTTTGTCAAACTCAACAGTCAGATCATCGAAGCAGCGAAAATTGCGTAAGCGCAGTCGTTCTAGTCTCATCGTTATTCTCCTGGGGGCACTGCTTTGGAAAGCAGATGCGACAAATCTAGGTTAATGCTTGTGACGGCCCAATCGGGCTCCTGGGTGAATGGCTTGGTCACGTAGAACGGCCCCTCGTGTTGGTCGCCGTCCACCATGACGATGGCCAGAATGAATTTGTCCTGCTGATTCAGTCCGTACAGGATTTCGTTGCGGGTGACAGTAACCGTGCTGCTGCCCTTGGCTCGTCCTTTGACCTCGATATGGCGCGAGGGCGGTAGCTTGCCGTCTATCGCTTTTGGCAGGCTGGTCACGTCCCAGCCGCACTTCTGCGCCGAGACATCGATGACCTCGTGACCAAGGGCGCGCTCCGCGACCATCACTGCATTCATTGCGATCCACTCGACTCGCGCACGCGCGTCGGCATCCACCGTCCACTCGGGTTGCCCTTTGCGCTGCGCGAGCAGCCCGGCAGGGATCACCAATGCGCCACCGGCCACAACCGGTGTTGCGGAGATAACATGGCGCATGGACAGCAGTTCTTTCTCGCGGGACTCCCGGCGAGCCGTTAGGTCATCAATCGTGCGCCGGACATTTTCAAGGGTTAAGCGCACGTCTTTTCCGGCGGCGATGTCGTCTTGGAACTTGATGTAGCGATCCGACCAGTAGTTGATTTCCTTGACCAGCCGTTCGTGAACAGCGGCCAAGGTCTTGTCCAAGTTCTTCTCGCGTCGTATTCGCACCTCGTCGAAGTGCTCGGGCACGAGGTGAGTAGAAGCGTGAGCCAGTGCAACCTGTTCGAGGCTGCGCGCATCCGTGCCATTGAGCCACGGCGCATCCAGCACGTCCTCGATCAATCCCATATCCGACTTGCTGATTGGCTCCAGGTCGAGGTGAGGAGCCCAGCCTGCATTGATTGCGCCGCCTTGTGGGTCGATTTCGACAAACTGCATACGGCGGGAAACGACGTGGGCGGGGTCGGCCCCTTCCCTCACTGAGTGATCGATGATGAACATCACCTTGGGCGTGATGCTCATATCACTGGGGTCAACCAATACCGCACCCTGTTTGAGTTTGTTGCGGTGTTGCTCCAGCACGATGTCAGTCACCGATTGCATCAGCGGATGGCCCGGATGCATCAGGCTGGCCATCGGCGCGCCAATCCGGTCAGCAACGCGGACGTATTGTTTCTCGAAGCACACTCGCTCATAGCGGCGCAGCACCGTATTTGAATTGCGGCGATCCCGACCAGTAATCTGGCGATCTCGCTCGCGGATGTTGGCCGGGACGTGGGTGATCTCGTAGCGGCCTTGCTCGCGCGGGCGAAGCTCGCCACCGAGTTGCTGGAATGCCTGATTGAAGAAGGAGCGGATGAAGTAAGGTTGCAGTTTGCGTGCCTCCGCTTTTTCCATTTCCTCCTTGACCGCGAAGAGTCGCCGCTCGTCCATCACCTCTTCACATAGGGCGTTGCGCTTGATGATGGCCTCTAAATGCTGGGTATCCAGAGCGCCTTCCAGCTTGCGGTGCAGACGACCGCGAACCTCGGGGTCTGCGCCGTAACGAATGGCCTCAATCAATAAATCCTTAAGGCTTTTTTCTTCAAATACCTCGCCGAGAATGTCGAAAACACGGCCACCGAGTGCCGCGCGCTCAATTTCCAGTTTTTCGAACAGGCGCTGGAAAACGTCGCCCTCACGGGTTTCCGCT
>CAYSKY010000205.1:0-1046 GCA_964431425.1 uncultured Burkholderiales bacterium | reverse complement strand
ATGCGGTGGATACGACCGAAGCGCTGTTCAAGGCGGTTGGGATTCCACGGCAGGTCATAGTTCACCATCAGGTTGGCGTTCTGGAGGTTCACACCTTCGCCAGCCGCATCAGTCGCCAACAGCACACGCGTTGCCAGGTCATTACGAAACAATTCCTGAACCTTGCGTCGATCTTCGCGTTTGACGCCGCCGTGAATCATCACCACGGACTCTTCATTGCCGATCAAGCCGCGAATCTTGACTGCGAGGTAATTCAGCGTATCTCGGTGCTCGGTGAAAATAATCAGCTTGCGCTGACGGCCATCGGCATCGTGCATTTCCGGCGTGTTCTGCAGCAGTTTGGACAGCTCGTCCCACTTGCGATCTTGGCCCGAGTGGACAACCTGGCGCGCCTGCTCTTCCAGGCCTTCGAGGATGATGATTTCGGCCTCAAGCTCCTGGATGGTCTGTGCGGCCGTGGCTTGATCGACGACGGCTTCCTCGAAGTTCTCATAGTCATCCGGCGAGAGTGCATCGGCGGATTCCCAAATGTCTTCTGGTGCATTGTTCACATCATTCGGAATGATGGTCTCTGCAAGCAATTGACCACGCTGGCGCAGCTTTTCTTCCTCGACACGCCGTTTGAGCTTGCTGCTGCGGCGCTTGAGTGACTGGTAGATGGCTTCCGGGCTGGATGCAAGGCGACGTTGGAGTGATGTCAGCGCAAAGCCGACAGTGCCCTTGCGCGCGCCGTCCTGCAATTGATCCGCCCGATTCATTTCCTCTTTCACGTATTCCGTGACCGCTGCGTACAGCGCAGCTTCGGGGTCGGACAGTTTGTAGTTGGCGGTGCGCGCACGACGCTCAGGGAAAAGCGGCGTGCCGTCAAACCGGCGCATGTCTTCTTTGACCATCCGGCGCATCAAATCGGTGACGTCGACCTTGTGCGCGCCATCGCGAAACTTGCCGTAAAAGCGGTCGGAGTCCAGCAAGGACATGAATAACTGGAAGTCTTCCTCCTTGCCGTTGTGCGGCGTGGCGGTCATCAGCAGGAAGTGGCGCGTGAT
>CAYSKY010000204.1:0-6178 GCA_964431425.1 uncultured Burkholderiales bacterium | reverse complement strand
GCCCCGGGCGGCGAAACCGGTTCGATCTCGGTCCGGGACATGGACCCGCCCGTGGACCCGGAAACCTCGATTGGTCCCGGCGCACTGGTGGCCCCCAATGCCGGGGCGGCACGGCGGTCGATGAGATATCCGACACGTGCACTTCGTACCGGCGCCACTGGCGATGTGGTGGTGCTTTTCAGCGTGGACCCGAAGAATGGCAAGTTGGTGGAAACGAGCGCCATCTCGACATCCCGGCCACAGGGATTCGAAGATGACTTCATTGCAACTGCACTCGCCGTCCTGGGCCGCATTCAGTTCCAGCCCATCCCCGGCAAAACTGAACCTGTGTTTGGCTGCACCTCATTCGACTTTCGTTTTCAATAGGCGGGACTCAATTGGACCAATCCGACCTCCTCCGCGCCCTCGTCATCGGCTTCGCCATCCTCGGACCCATGTGGGTGGTGGCACCACTGCTGCGTCGCGGCCAGCGCTTCTGGCCGGCCGTGGGAGCGGTGGCCATTGCCTATGCGGCGTTGGGCTACTACTACTTCCGCATCGAATTCGACGAAACCGGCGCCGGCATCCGCGCGGTGGCGATGGCGGCGCTGGTGGTGCTGTTCGGTCGCTTCATGGCGCAGGCGCAGCTGAAGCAGATCGAGCAGGACAAGAAGGATGCGGCGGTGTACGAATCGTTCGGCCGGAACAGGAAGGGCAAAAAGCCATGAGCAAGCACACCGACCGCCGCACGTTCCTGATGCAAACCTGCGCCGGCCTCGCACTGGCCGCCGCACCCACCCTCGCCGCTGCGCAAGCCGCTTCCGGCGTCACCATTACCGAACCCGCCCCGCGCCGCCGCATGATCATCGATGCCCTCGGCGGCATCAGCAACAGCAATGCGCCGGAAAGTTTTGTGGAAGGCCCGGACCAGGGCATCGACGCGCGTGCCATCACCGATGCACGCGCCTCTGGCCTGGTGGCCTTCAACCAGACGATGGGTTACTGGTCCGGCAAGGAAGACCCGTTTGAACTGAGCGTGAAGGAAGTGGCGATGTGGGATGCGCTCATCCGCCGCAAGCCCGATGCGCTGATCAAGGTGCTGTCTGCCACCGACATCCGCCGCGCCCACGCCGAGAACAAGCTGGGCGTGATCTACGGCTTCCAGAACGCGGCGCAGCTTGGCACCGACACCAAGCGCGTGGAGATCTTTGCCAACCTCGGCGTGCGCGTGATCCAGCTGACCTACAACCAGCGCAATGCCCTGGGCGATGGCGCCGCCGTGGCCGAGAACAAGGGCTTGACGCCCTTCGGTCGTGAGGCGGTGGCGGCACTCAACAAACACCGCGTGCTGGTGGACTTAAGCCACAGCGGCGAGAACACCTGCCTGGATGCGCTGGCCGCTTCCACGCAGCCGATCATGATCACCCACACCGGCTGCCGCGCACTCACCAACCTGCCGCGCAACAAAACCGACCGCGAACTGAAACTGCTGGCCGACAAGGGCGGCTTTGTGGGCATTTATTTCATGCCCTTTCTTGCCATCGACCGCCAGCCCACGGCGGAAGACCTCATCAATCACATCGAACACGCCATCAAGGTCTGCGGCGAAGACCACGTGGGCCTTGGCACCGACGGCACCGTGCCCGGCATGGATGACATGCCTGCCTACATGCAACGCCACCGCAAGGACGTGGAACGCCGCCGCCAGCTGGGCATCAACGCACCGGGCGAGCGCGCCGATATCGTCACCTTCCTGCCGGACCTTGCCGGGCCCACCAAGTTCATGCGGCTGGCGGACTTGCTGGCGAAGCGCGGGCACAAGAGTGCGCGGATCGAGAAGGTGTTGGGGATGAATTTCTTGAATGTGGCAGAGAGGGTTTGGGGGGCGTGATGAACGAATTTCGTTGCAAAGCAATTACGGTCGTAGCAGCGGCGTTATTGTTCGGCTGTGCGACAGCACCCGAGCCACCAAAGCAACAATCCATACCGATGGCGACTTTTGTTCGCCAGGCTCTCAAGAACGAATTGAACTCGCCTCAGATGCAGCGCATGGTTGAACAGGATCGCGCACGGGAATCTGCCGACCTCGCCTGCCTGAGTCCGGAGCAACGCAAAGAATTTACTGAACGGCGCGAAGCGGAAATAAAGAAAATATATGCCGCTTCTACCGACCTTTTGCTGCAGGCAGCTCAAAACAGAGATCCGGCGACGCGCCAGAAGCGAGAGGCCGCCCATGAGGCCCTGCAGAAGTGTGAAGCCAATCTGCCGGCTGATTCTGACAAGAGCCTCCGGTGCGAGGAAGAGCGCAGCAAATTCACGAAGTTGAATGCACCGGTTGCGGAGATTCAGGACGCCAGTCGCATCTTCATGGACGTGACCAAGAATGCCTCGCTGGCGCGGGCACAGCTTCGGGCGGAGTATCCGGCGTGTGAATCTGGAAGCAATGCAACCGTTCCGAAGTAACCCAACTACGGCATATCAAAGTCCGCAATCACCGGCCGATGCGCCGAGCTTTCTTCGCCACCCTCAAAGCATCGCGAGGGCTCGAACTCCGAGCTATGCAGGATGTGGTCTATGCGCATGAACGAAATGCCCGGCGAAAAGGAATGCCCGTAGGTGTTGCCGAAGCCATTGCCGGCCCCGGCAAAGGCGTCGTGCAAACCCACCTGCTGCAGTGTACGGATCACCATCGAGGGCATCGGCGCATTCAGGTCGCCGGCGACAATGGTCGGCCGGGGGCTGGCGCGGATGGCTTTGGCGAGCGCGGTCGCCTGCGTCATGCGGTCGGAGACGTTTTGCCGCCACTCATCCACACCTGAGAACCAGCCTGACCGCACCGCGTTCATGCCATCGCGCGGCGTCGCGAAGTGCACACCAAACAGGTCGAACTCCCGGTTGCGATAGGTGAGTACGCAACGCACATAGGTGTGTGATTCACCCCGGTAGGAGATATCTCCCGGCGCACAATCCTTCATCGGGATGCGGCTGGCGACGAGATACTGGCCAAACGCATACATCTTGCGGTCACCGACGACCAGCTTGCGAAGCGGCTCCGAGCGCGCCAGCACGTCGGCCAGGCCGCCGGCATCCTGCAACACGATCACGTCGGCGTTGTGGCGGGAAATTTCGTCGGCCACCATCAGCGTGCCATCGACGCGCTTCCGGGCCAGGTACTCCTTGACGTTGTAGGTCATGATCCGCAGGCGGTCTTTTGCCGTCGGCTGCAGGTGCACTTCCAGCCCCATGAAGTAAAAGACCGACAGCGCGCAAAGTGCCATTGCCAGGCAACGCCAGCCCCAGCCGAGCCGGAAGGTGCATGCCAGCGCCACCAGCGCCGCCGCCAGCAGAACCGGCGGGAAATATTGCAGCAAGGCCACCGGCCACAGCGTCTCCGGGCCGATCGCAAACAGCGCCGCGATTGCCAGCATGCCGGCAGCGATCAGGGCGACAAATGCCTTTGCCAGCGGGCGCTTGGGTCGATCTGGTCGTTTGGTTTTGTGTGCGCTCACGCGGGGTACAAATGCAGTGGTGTGGTCCGAATGGAACGGCTTTATAGCATTGATTTTGCGGACCGCGGGGCATTGGTGGCTCCGGGAGGCGGAACATCACCGGCCGTCCCGTTGTCGGCTACTACTCATCCCGCCCCACCACCATTCGTCGCAGTTTCCGCCCCGTTCTTCGCAACCCGCTGTGCAATCCCGGCAACGCAGGCACAATGCCGCTGTCGTCAACCCACTCATTGGAGTGAACCCATGTTTGAACGCCTCTCGCGCAGTTGGCAGCTGGTGAAAGCCAGCGGTGCCGTCCTTCAGCAAGACAAGGAACTGCTGCTGTTCCCGCTGATTTCGTCCATTGTCACCGTGGCCGTGGTGGCGGCGTTCCTGCTGCCGCTGTTCGGGTTGGGTGCACTCGATGGCCTCGGCGGCGGTGGCCCGGTGCCGGTGGCGGCATACGTCGTCGCGTTCCTGTTCTACCTGTGCCAGTACTTCGTGATCTTCTACTTCAACGCCGCGTTGGTGGGGGCCACCATGATCCGCCTGGACGGCGGCAACCCGACGCTGTCTGACGGCCTGCGCATTGCCAACAGCAAAGCCATGAACATCCTGGGCTATGCGGCCATCGCCGCCACGGTGGGCATGATCCTGCGCGCCATCCAGGAGCGCGTGGGCTTCCTCGGCAAGATCGTCACCGGCATCATCGGTGCGGGCTGGACGCTGGCCACCTCGATGGTGGTACCGGTGCTGGTGTCGCGCGATGTGGGGCCCGTGGACGCCGTGAAGGAAAGCGCGCTGCTGCTGAAGAAAACCTGGGGCGAGAACCTTGCCGGGCAGATGGGTATTGGCGCCGCGTTCACGATGATCCAGCTGGGCATCATCATCACGGGCATCGTGCTCATCGTTGTCGCGGCGGTGATGGGCAGCGCCACACTGGCCCTCATCCTCGGCGCACTGCTGATCGTGGCGGTGATCGTCACGGCGCTGGTGCAAGCCGCGCTGTCGGGCATTTATTCAGCGGCGCTGTACCGCTACGCCAGCAGCGGCGAAGGCTCGGTCGGCTTTGATTCGGCGGTATTGCAGCAGGCGTTTTTGCCGAAGAAGTAGCGGGGAATTTAACGCACTTGATCCTTCCCCGGCGGAGGGTGAGTCAGGGATTTCGCGGCCCATGGGCCGCGCCTGACGAACCAAAAATCCATGCAGGGATTTTTGCGGGGTCGATGAATGACCTTCCCCGGCGTAGGCCGGGGTCCAATTTCACCGAATCCGTGTTGCGTCGAAAATTGGCCCCCGGCCTTCGCCGGGGAAGGTCAAAAGAGAAAGCGAAACTCCAGCATTGGCGCGGCTTTTCAGGCATTTTTGGCCTGGGAGCCGCGCTGGTGCTGGAGTTTCGTTTTTAGGGCGTCAATGCCCGCCTGCCCTCACCCTGCCCTCTCCCGCAGGCGGGAGAGTGTATTGCGGCCCGTTTGAGGCCTGCCTACAAAAGCTTCAAATCCGGCCCCCCGCGCTTACCCAGCCACGTGGATTCAAAGCGCTTCAGCGCCGCACGCATCGCCGGTTGATCACCGCGCTGGCGATAGACCTCGATCAAGCCCTGCAATGCCCAGCCGTTGCTGGGCGCAGCGGCGAGTGATTCACGGAAGGTCTTCTCGGCTTCATCCAGCTTGCCGGCGCGCAGCAATGCGGCGCCCAGCGATTGGCGCACCGGGTAGTACCAGTGCGGCGGCTCGGTGTAGGGCAGGATGTCCTGCTCGAACACGGCGGCTTCGAAGGCTTTCACGGCGCCGTCCAGGTCACCGCGCGCATCCGCCAGGCGCCCCTTGGCGACGAAGCCCGCAGTCTTCACGATTTCCTTGCCGGGCACTTCCCATTCGGTCAGCGGCTTGAAGTCGCCGTCCTTTTCGATCGCGGCGAGCGCGCTGATTTCCTTTTCGCTTTCAGCCAGCTTGCCGCTGCGCGCCAGCGCCACGGCGCGGGCGTAATGCCACATGGCTTTGACCAGGATGAAGTCGTTACCCGGGTCGGGTAGCGCGAGGATGGTGGCAGGTGTGCTGAACTGCACGTGTGCGAAGTACGGCGCCGCCTTCACGGGCTGCATGCCGCCGTTCACCTTGAGGTAGTCGCGGTCGATGACCTTGTCGAGTTTGCCGGCCGAATCGAGCGCCACAGCACCGTTGCCCCCCATCAGCGCGGACACCATCACAAAGTGCACGTTGTGCGGGTAGTAGCCATTGCGGTACACCGGGTCGCTGGCATTTTCCTTCAAATACTTTTCGTCGACGGCAATGGCGGCCACCTTGGCGTCGAGCGATTCCTTGTAGAGACCCACGCGGTAGTAAATGTGGGCCGGCATGTGCACGATGTGCCCGGCGCCCGGCATCTGCTTGCCCAGTTGCCGCGCATAGGGCAGCGCCTTCTCCGGATGCGTGGAGGCTTCCATAGCGTGGATGTAGAAGTGGATGGCGCCGGCGTGAGCGGGGTTGCGCTCCAGCACGCGTTCCAGCGCGGCAAGAATCTCGGGCGTGCGCCCCTTGGGCTTGGCACCGGCCGCCTCCCAGTAATTCCACGGCGACAGATCCATCAGCGATTCGGCAAACAGCACCTGGATGTTGTCGTCGGCGCGGAACTTCGCGGCGGCCGCGGCCATGCCGTCGGCGTAGGCGGCATCCATGGCCGCGCGATCGGCCTTGGGGTCGGCGCTGTAG
>CAYSKY010000203.1:0-6188 GCA_964431425.1 uncultured Burkholderiales bacterium | reverse complement strand
GGTGGGATCTGCGTTACACGATGGCGCGCTTGCACGCAGATAGAGTGGTTTGCCGATGAATCCCCAGACTGTGGGGCGCAAAAAGCCGGGGTCAATGAACGACGTAATCTCGTCGAGAATTTGACCAACCGAGCCACTGGAAACCGTTGTGGTATCCCGGACCGCCAGCGGCCCGGAATTGCCGGCGTTGATACGCAGTGTCGTCAGGTTGGTGGCGCCGAGCGGCGCATTGCCAGGCGCAGCAACCCGCGCCAACAACACCGCGCGCCCTCCCGGCGGCAGGTTCAGCACGGTCGTTGCTGTCAAAGGCTGGTCGCTTTGATCCAAAACGCCGGCAATCGCCCCCCCGGCAGAAGAACCGCCGTCCACGAAGACTTGAACATTCCAGCCTGTCACGGAATTTCCCGCGAAAGCATCCGGAATCGTAATCCGCTCAGGGCAGTTGCCAACGTTAGTGACGATATGGCTGTAGACAAGGCTGCCACCCGGCGCGACACGACCGGTATTGTCAGATTCGAACGTCACTCGGCACAGCGATGTGATCGCCGTAACGGTATCCTGATCCTGGGCACGCACCTGCAAGTTTGAAATCGACTGTGCGACTTTGGTGACTGTATAGGGACCGCCCGATACACCATTCGGCAACTGTGCCTTGACAATGATCTTGAACGTGCCGCCCGCCGGCACCGGTCCCGTGTCCGGCACGCCATTACCATTGGTATCTGCGAGCGGCGTTACGCCATCCGGCCTGAACAATCTGATGACGGTGCCGGCTGGATAACTGGATGCGTTCAGACTGATGTCAAAGGCATCCGTACGTCCCGTCTGGTTGGTCAGCAGGTTTTCGAAAGTGGCTGTTGCACCCGGATCGACGGACGGTATTGTCATGCCGACCAACTTGACGGTCTCAGCGCCCGAAACGCGAAATTCAAAGGTGTTCGACGACCGCGGGGCAATCGTAATGCCAGTCGCACGGGTGTACTTGTAGCGCGCGGTATTTCGCAACACCGTATCGATTGCGAGCCCGGGTGCAATTGACACCTCAAACGTAATCAGCCCGCCTGCGTTCTGGCCCAATTCAGCGAAATCGACCGAGATATTGTTGCCACTGGTTTCGTAACTGCCACTGGTTCCACCGAACGTGAAAGTGCCGCTGGTGCCGGCAAGCGCCTGTGTCTGGGCGCCAATGAGGGTCGTCAGTTTCAAGGTACCCGGAACGAGCGTCATCCCGGGTGGAAGGGCATCCGAGATCGTCACATTCTTCTTGATACCTTCTGCCAAGCCCGGGTTCGCAAATCTGAGCATGACGGTATATGGCCCGCTCGGCGAAGGTCCGTGATCCTCCGAAATGAACTTGGCGAGGGTCATGTCAGGTGTGGTACTGACATTCGGGGGATTGGGATTGCAGCCGGCAATTGCGGGCGGGTACGTTACTGTCGAAACCGCACTCGGATTGACTTGAAACAGAATCTCCAAGTCAGGCCGCAAACCATCATTGATTTGATGCCACTCGCCCTCCAGAAGTGCCCAACCGGGCCAAGCGGTGGGATTTCCGCCCGCGTCAACTGCCGCACCGGGCCACAACAAGCGGCCGCTAAGCGGTTGCCCCGACAACACCTGGACAACTTCACCGTTTGTCTTGCGCCACGTAATTGTCATTCCGCCTGGCGCTCCCACCCCGAGAACCGTTGCGTTGTAGTCAACGTATGGCGTTTCCCGGACACATCTTGGCAATGTGCTGACAGTCAGTGTGGGATCGACTACAAGGCACTGGTTGCTGACCCCGCTATTGGCGTTCGCCAATCCACTGATGGAAGTTGGACCGTTGGTAAACGAGGGAGGATTGGATGCGCAACTCGAATTGGCCGTGCCGGTGTCAGTAATTGCCGAAATATTGATATCGCAGGTGACTGTACCTGCCGTCATGGCGCCGGCTGAAAGCGAGATCGTCGATGGCGAAGTCAGGGTCACCAGTCCACTGCAGCCCGGACCTGCCATGGTTCCCGAGGCACCAGGAGCAAGCCGCAGGCCCGGCGGCAATGTGTCGGTAAACGCGATCCCTGACTGCGCTGGATTTCCCGTACTGTTGTTCAGGTGAAAAACCAGCGGGGTGGCTCCCCCGATCGGAATGACTGACGAACCGAAGTTTTTCGTCAGAACCGGCGCCCCGGCAGGCGGAGCCACACCTACAGTCAACAGCGTCGTGTTGGACGTAACCGTCTGTGCGACGCCACCCACGGTTTGGGAACTGGTGGCCGTGTTCTGAATGACAGTCCCCGGCGCTGGAATTTGTGCCGATGCGAAGACTGGCAAAAGACAACAAAGTGCGAGCAGCGCCGGCAGCGATTGCCTGCGCCGCGCACCAATGACTCCACCTTCTCCTCGCAGCGCCTTGGTCATCGCGCAAGTGCCCCCTGCGTTCGCACGGTCGCTGCCGGGGGATTTTCAGTAGCCGACCAGCCGGCCGAGCAAGTCCTCGCAGCACGCTTTACCCCACCGCGCGCAGGTGTTGCGAACCCGAATGTGAGCGTCGTCATCTGGTCGCACTCACAGGTCGTTGATCTTTACGCAAAACTGCAATGTGAACGTGCCGTTCGGTGGCAGTGCGGTACTTGCAAGAGGTGCGGATATGGCCGAGATCATCCCCGAAAAACCAGTCGCATATGGCCCTCCGGACAATGCAACCGGTCCTGTGACAGTTGGCAGTCCACACCCGGCTTCAAGTTTCGTGTTCGGGGGCGTTAAATCTGAAATCGAAATATTCGTTATGTTTGAGGACGAGTTATTTGTTCCGATAATCAGGTAGGAAACGCATCTGCCCGGCGCGGTATTGGCCCCGGCCGCCAGTGGGCCACCAGACCACGGTGCATTCGGAATTCCCGCGGCGATTGTCGCGACCGGTACCGTTGTGCAAACGCCGGTACCGCCCGGTGACTGCTGGAATTTTTCGAGCTTCAGACCATCTGTCAGTGTGGTGGTGTCTGTGGCCGCAGCCGTACTTGCGCCCGAGTTATAGGTAACCGTGAGACTTGAAATATTTGGCGGACTGCCCACGGCGGGGGGCGCCACAACGCGCACGAACACCGTCTGGGAAGCATTGGGGGGCAATGTCAACGTCGTCGTTCCGGCAACGATGGGGGCATCGGTCAGTAAATCCAGCACGCCATTGGCATTGGAATCAACGTAGGCGGTGGATGACCAGCCGAAAGCCGGAACCTGACTGTTGACCAGGTATGTGCCCGCGCCGAACGAAATCGCTTCGGAGGTATTTCCGCTGTTGGTAATCAGATGACTGTAAGTCACCGCTCCACCGGGCACAGTGTTCTGTGCGCCATTGGGTGTGACAGCCACCGAATGAACCGGCAGGAGCAGAACCTGGTCGCGGATTCGGTCGGCCACCGCAGGATCATTCTGCTGCGCGGCTGTAAATTGAAGGACATAGTTACCCGGTGGAGAAAAAGTCGGCGTTACAGGGGCCGAACCGGGCGATGTCGCGGGGATGGTCACTTCCGCACAAATCAATTTACCGGCACCCGCCGGGACCGGGACGGTTCCCGTATTGATCAACGCCGGGCCTGTCGTTGTCGAGCAGTCCCCCAGCCCACCATCAGCTCGAAAACTGACCACCCAGGCGGCAGGAGGGTTCGTCAGGCCCGCCCCCACAGGAACTGTCAGCCAGTTGTAGCTCAGGTCATAAACTTGCGGGACCGAACTGGTGTTGTTGGCATACAACTTGAAACGGGTGACTGTTGGCACGGTCGCTGACGGAGTCAACGAGTTTGTAACTTTTACCGCAGCATCATCCGGCCCAAGGCCTTGGGCGACGGTAGCCCCTCCGACCACGGACTGATTGTTAGTCAAATCCACTGTCGCAGCGACGACCGAGGCAAGCCTGTTGTTCACCACTTCCGAAATGGCATTGTTGAACGATGATGTCGCCGAAACCGTGACTTGAAATCCATTCCCGCCATTGTTTCCCGCTGGCGCCGCGGTCGGGATGGTTGCTGTAACAACCAACGGATAGCCGCATCGCGCCGGTAGCGTCGAACTGACTACGAACGGCACCGGGCAAGCGCCAAGCGTCGGCAGTGGGATGGGTCCGGTATCCGGTGCCGAGTTGCCATTGGTGTCCAGTAGCGGATTCTGTCCTCCCGCAGCCAACAGTCTGAATACAGTGTTGGGCGGGAACGTGCACTGCGCCAACGCCGCGTTGTTGGCCGGGCTGCAACCCGCTCCATTCAACTGCGTGTTGCGAAGGTCGATGTCGAAAACGTCGGTCCCGTTGCCGGTGTTCCAGATGTAATCAACCCATGTGACCACCTGTCCAGGGGCCGCCGCAGCCACGGCCACCGGCTCCGAGTCTGCCACACCCGTCGTCGTTGCAGATCCGTTGGCGACTACCGCCGCCGTCTGCTGGACGATGTAAGTGATGGTGTTGGTATCACCGCCAACCGTCGGGCAGGAAGCGCCGGCATTCGGCGCGGCGATGACGCTCGTCGCGGCACCATTGACACAATAGGTACTTCCCGAGAACTGGTAGCTATACCGATACTGCGCGGTGTTGGTCGTTGGTGCAAGGGAGGCTGGCGGGGGTGGTATGCCGGCCGCGATCGTCACCTGGAAATAAAGATAGCCAGATGAAGCACCTGCAACGGAAGCGACCGTGGCCAGCACCGTACCGCTTGCAGCCACCGTTGGCGCCTGGTACAGAATTCCGACGGGGTCGCTCCCCGGCGCGTCGGTCAGCACCGCAACGCCGCTTCCACTCCACCGGCCTGAACCCGGAACATATTGCATGCCAGTTGGCAGCACGTCCTGCAAAACCAGGCCATCAGACTGCAGATTGCCATAGTTCATGTATTCAAGAATGACGTACAGCGGCCCCGCATTCGGACTTGGACCGGCAATAGCCGGCGTATATCCGGGCGGGGGAGCGCTAGACAGCTTCTTGGAGACACTGATGGAAGCAAGTTGTATGGTCGTAGTATCTACATTGCTGAGAACCGTCGGAGCAGGCGCATTGGTATCTGATACTGAAACTGCAATTGTTCCCTGCTGACCCAACGTTGCTGTCAGTGGCGTTGTTCCACACACCACGAAACCGAAGCTGGCATTGGCGGCCAATGGTCCAGTTGAAGTAATCGAACCACTGGAATCCGGCTGGCCATTGAAATCTGCGTCTGGAAAGTAGGCAAGAATCGTATGTGCAAATGACCCTCCGACCAACGGGGCGTTCAGCTGGTAAGTGTCCACACCATTGCCCGTGTTCGTGATCGTATGGGGGAAACAAACTTGGGCGTTTGGCGGCGCGCCCCTGAAACCATTTGCAACCAGGGAGAAGGCCTTGACCTGGGTGACCGTCGTCACCACCGTATTGGAGGTTGCCGGCCGACTGACGCCGGTACTGTCCACGTAGGTTGCAGATGCCTGGTTGCCGATCAAGGCATTTGCCGGGGCCATGGCAGCACGGGCAGTATTTGAGAAAGCAAATAAACACACGGCAGCCAGCACCAGCCGCAACACTTTGTCCCCATGGCTTCCGGTAACTTTCGGGGTTGATCCGCTTAGCGAATTCGCCCGGCAGCCATCAGGGGCGTCAATAGCCGGTGCGAGGCTGCGGCTGCCCAGGTTCCTTTCCGCACCGATGATTTGTTTCGGAGCTCTCAATTGGGATGCTGCCTTCCTGAACCCGAACCACCATCGATCCGAAATCGCGCCGAAAAACTGACCGACTGACCTGGCCCCAATTGGCCCGGCAGCCAGCGCAAGAAGCGATACTCTTCCGGCGGCACGTTGCTTTCCGCCATTGAGCCGTCTGCCTGGCGGAATTTGACGCGAATTGGCAGGCGCTCATATTTCTTTCCATCAACACTCGCGTATACGTCTGCGGGCTTTGCGGATCCCTCTTGAAACGTCGTTTCCGGCGGCACAGGCAGTGTTGCTTCACTAACCGTCAGCCTGCGCTGCGACACGTTTGTGTAAGTGGCGACTTCCTCGAGGATATCGCCCGGCTTCGCGGTGTCGGCGCCCATAATGACTTCGACGCCCTTTTCAAGGGCAATTTTCCGGCGTGAAAGACTGATGCTTAGCGGCGAGCTCGCGTCGCGTCCGGCAATGGCCGGACGTGCCACGTGTGAGGATTGCTTGTCATCCAGCGCACGAGCTGCACCTGCAGTGCATAGCAGCGC
>CAYSKY010000202.1:5693-6190 GCA_964431425.1 uncultured Burkholderiales bacterium | reverse complement strand
GAGCTTGATCTGCTGCTTGCCCAGCAGCACGCGCTCGCCGCTGGTGATCTGCGCGCGCTCGCGGGCGGCCATTTCCAGTGCCACCAGCGTGAGCGATTTCACCGGGCGGCCCTGATAGATTTCAATGGCGGGTACGCGGTCGGTCGTGCTGACATCGATATCGACAAAGCCCACGTCGGCGGCCACGCTGGAAAGCAGCGGGATCGGAATCCAGCCGGACTTGCCGGAGATGGAACGGCGGTAGTCGCCGCTGATGCGGTCCGGCACAAAGCGCGCAGGCAGGGCGTTGGGCTGGATCTCGTTGTCGTCCATGCCGGCCTGCAGCGCGACCGGAATCTTGCGCATCGCGGCGGCGAGTGCCTCGTCGCTTGCCGGCAGTTTGGCGGGATGGTCATAGAAGAACTTCAGCACCACGCCGCGCGCGCCGGCGGCGGCCAGCTTGTCGATGGCCGCGGCCACAAACTTGCGGTCGGGTGGGAAACCGCCGAGGCGTGTCT
>CAYSKY010000202.1:0-5683 GCA_964431425.1 uncultured Burkholderiales bacterium | reverse complement strand
CGGCGTCGATCATCACCAGCGCGAACGGACTCTCCGCTGCCGTCGGTGTCTGCGCACGCGCGATGCCGGCCAGCCCGATGCACGTCAACCCGATGCAGGCCAGCAGCGCGGCGGCGCGACGGAACTTCAAGTTACATCGCGCCGATCGGGTTGCGCATCACGCCGATGCCGGCGATCTCGGTTTCGAGCAGGTCACCGTCCTTCATGAATTCCGGCGGCGTGCGCGCAAAGCCCACGCCTTCCGGCGTGCCGGTGGAAATTACATCGCCCGGCTCCAGCGTCTGGCCCAGCGAAAGATCGTGGATCAGACGCGGGATCTTGAAGTAGAGGTGTTTGGTGTTGGACTTTTGTTTCACCACGCCCGAGACGCGGCATTCCACATCGAGGTTGTTCGGGTCGATTTCATCGGCTGTGACAATGCAGGGGCCCATGGGGCAGGTGCCGTCGAGCGATTTGCCCTTGTCCCACTGGCCGCCATGGCGCCGCTGGATGTCGCGCCAGGTGACGTCGTTGATGATGGTGTAGCCGAAGATGTGGCTCATGGCATCGGCCTCGCTGATGTTCTTGCCGGCCTTGCCGAGGATCACGCCCAGTTCCACTTCCCAATCCAGCGAGGTGGAGACGTTGGCATCAAAGGGGATCGCGTCGTACGGGCCGTTGATGGCGGTGGGCGCCTTGGAAAAAAACACCGGCCACTTCGGAAGCTCACGGTTGTCCTGCATCTTGGCGCCGCCTTCGTTGAAGTGCTCCAGGTAATTCCAGCCCACGCAGAACACATTCTTGGTGGTGCGCGGAATCGGTGCCTTCAGGATGACCTGCGTGAGCAGGATGGGCTTGGTCTGAGGCGTCTTCTCAATGTCGCGCAACAGGGCCATCACCGGTTCGCCACCGGCAACAATGTCCAGCATGGTGGAAACCTTCAGCAGTGATCCGCGCTTGCAGGCCTCGGAAACAATGTCCACCACTTCATCTTTGCTGACGAGCAGGCCGGTCTTGAGGTCGGTGGTGTTGTTGGGCTGGTAGGTGACGAGGCGCATGCGGGCTCCTGGCGAAAGTATGAGTTGGTGACGAAAGGACGGTTCGAGGTTCAGCCGAAAAGTTGTTCGAGATTCTGCAGCGGGTGGGGCGTGGTTTCCCAGCGGTTTGCAAAGAAGGTGGCGACCTCCTCTTCGCGCACATCGGCCAGCGCCGCAGGGCTCCACTTGGGGGCATTATCCTTGTCCAGAATCACAGCGCGAATGCCCTCCATCAAGTCGCCGTGCTCAAAGCAGCGGTAGACCATGCCCAGTTCCATGCGGAAGTTCTCGGCCAGCGTCTGCTTGCCGCCGCGGCTCAACTGGCGGCGTGTGACTTCCAGCAGGGTGGGGGAGCGCTTTTTCAGTGTGGCTGCGGTCGCACTGGCCCATTCGCCGGTGGCGCAGTCGGTGTCGGCATCCAGCGTGGCGATGATGTCCTGCACCCGCCGGCCCGGTGCGAAATGGCGGTCGATGATGGCCTGCAGCGGTTGCAGCGTGGCGGGCTCCGGCGGCGGCGAGGCGAAGCGTTCGATGAGCCCCGCCACGTCGTCCACCGGCTTGGCGGACCAGCGAACGGTGTCGAGTGCCGCCACCAGTTCGGTGATGCGTTCGCTGCTCAAGTAGCGGTCGGCGAGGCCCGCATACAGCGCGTCGGCCGCCTTGATGATCTGGCCGGTGAGGCCCAGGTACAGCCCCACCTTCGAGCGCGACAGAAAGCTGCTGCCACCCACGTCGGGGAACAGCCCGATGCCGGTCTCCGGCATGGCCATGCGCGTCTTGGGCCCGACGATGCGATAGCCCGAGCCCTGCGAAATGCCCATGCCGCCTCCCATCACAAAGCCGTCGAGCAGGCAGATCACCGGCTTCACGTAGCGGTGCAGTTGATAGTCGAGGCGGTACTCGTCGATGAAGTAGTCGTGGTGCAGCGTGCCGCCACCGAGCGCGCTCTCGCGCAGGGCACGGATGTCGCCGCCGGCACAAAACGCTTTCTCGCCGGCGCCGCGCATGACGATGGCCTGCACGGCGTCGTCTTTCGACCACTGCGTGAACAGGTCCGCCATGGCCTTGATCATGTCGTACGAAAGGGCATTGAGCACCTGCGGGCGGTTCAATGTGAGGTGTGCGACGGCGTTGCGGTGTTCGACGAGCAGTTCGCCGTTGGCGTAGGAGTCGGTCATGGGGGGAAGGTTGTTGGGGCGGGTGTTGTTGGTATTTGCGAGGCCAGGGCCGGGCGAGGTTTTGTTGGTGTCATCGATTCTTGACTACCGAAAATCCCTCCCGGCCTCCCTTTAGGAAAGGGAGGGGTTCTTGAATTTGAACGGGCCCCATTCCACGATAGGCCGCACGTCAAAACACAGACCTCCCCCTTTTCTAAAGGGGGTGAAGCAGGGGTTTCGCGCCGCAAGCGGCGCGCCTGCTGAACGGCGGCTCAATGCAGTGGGCCGCGCGTCCTGCAAGGATCGAGGGGGATTTTCGGTGGTCAATTCGATGGAGCCGTTGGAAGACGCTCAGCGCAACTCTCAGTAAGTGCTACCAAGACAGACTGGGCAAAAAGCTGTCTGCGCCACTCACGCATTCTTCCATTCCGGCTTGCGCTTTTCGAGGAACGCTTTCACGCCCTCCGCCTGATCCTCAAAATCGAACAGGTCCATAAAGCGTTCACGCTCCAGCGCGAGGCCCGCGCCACGCGGCACGCCGTTGCGCGCGTTGTGGATGAGTGACTTGCAGAACTCGACCGACTTGGGCGAGAGGCCGGCGACGCGTTCGGCCATGGCTTTGGCCGCGGCCAGCGAGGCGCCTTTCTCGACCACTTCCTCAACCAGGCCGATGCGCAACGCCGTTTCCGCGTTGACGCGCTCGTTGGTGAGGATCATGCGCTTGGCCCAGCCTTCGCCGATCAGCCACGGCAGGTTCTGGGTGCCGCAACCGGCCGGCAACAGGCCGACCGCAGGTTCCGGCAATGCCATCTGCGCGTGCGTCTCGGCGATGCGGATGTCGCAGGACAACGCGCACTCCAGCCCGCCGCCCATGGCATAGCCGTTCACGGCGGCGATGGTGACGAAGCGCGAGTTCATCCATGTACCAAAGGCATCGCCGAACGCGCTGATGAATTCGCGCGCGCCGACTTTGTCACCTTGAAAGCGCTTCAGGTCTGCGCCAGCCGAGAAGAATTTCTCACCGTTGCCGGTGATGACGGCGGCGTAAATGGACTTGTTGGCGTTGAGTTCTTCAGCCAGTGCCTTCATCGCCTTGAGCGACTCCGGCGTCCAGGTGTTGGCCGGCGGGTTGTTGATGGTGATGATGCAGGTGTGGCCTTCGATGATGTGCTCGATCATGGCTCAGTCCTTCTTGTACATCTTGATGATGGACGAAAAATCCAGCGCGCCGTTGCCCATGGTGGAGTGCATCTGGTAGAGCTGCTGTGCGGCGGCACCCAGCACCACCGGCTGCCGCGCTGACTTGGCCGCTTCGGTCACCAGGGTCAGGTCTTTGAGCATCAGGTCCGAACCGAAGCCGCCACTGTAGCCGCGCGAGGCGGGTGCGGTTTCGATTACGCCGGGGTAGGGGTTGTAGGTATCCGAGCTCCAGCAGCGGCCGCTGGAGGTATTGGCGATGCCCGCGAACACCTTCGGGTCCATGCCCAGCTTGGCGGCCAGCGCCATGCCTTCGGCGGTGGCGATCATCTCAATGGCCAGCATCATGTTGTTGCAGATCTTGGCGACCTGGCCGTTGCCCGCGCCGCCGCAATGCACGATGTTCTTGCCCATGCACTGCAGCACCGGCTTCGCTTTTTCAAAGTCCGCCGCCTCGCCGCCGACCATGAAGGTCAGGGTGCCGGCCTCGGCACCGCCGGTGCCGCCCGATACTGGGGCATCGACCATCGACAGCCCCTTGGCCCGCGCATCCATGGCCACATCACGCGCGGTGTGGGGATCGATCGTGGACGAGTCGATCACCAGCGTGCCGGGTGACACCGAGGCGATCACGCCGCCTTCGCCCTGATAGACGCTGCGTACGTGCGGCGAGGAGGGCAGCATGGTGATGAGCACCTCCACCCCCTGCGCGCACTTGCCGGCCGAGGTCGCCGCCTCGCAGCCCAGGTCGGTGAGCTTCTTCACCAGTTCGGGCACCACGTCGAACACCTTGAGCGTGTGGCCGTGTTTCAAGAGATTGCGGGCCATGGGATTGCCCATGTGCCCGAGGCCGATGAATCCGATTTTCATTTCAGTTCTCCGATTTGCGCTGCGCTGTTTTTTTGTATGTGTTTGCCGAGTAGGCGAGATGTTTATCCGCCAAGTTCAGGACGGGGCCATCCACATCATCAGGCGGTACACCACGCCGGTAGCCATGGTCAGGATGCCGAGCAAGGTGACGATCGATAGTAGTTTGCCCAGTTGCACATCCTTTTCTGGATCGACGATGCGCCATGCGGGGGGGGCGATCAATGCACTGAACAACAACATGGCAATTCCAATATCCACCAACGCCGAGCTAATGCGCCCGTTGGTGAGATTGACCAGAGCCGAGGCAGCCATGAACACGAACATCAATGGACCGAGAACACTCATCAGTCGCCGGTCGGCGTCAGTGAATGTGATGCCGAGAATCTTTAACCCCTTCATGTATTTGCCTCCTCAAACGAGCGCGATGCGCAACCGGCTGTCCACAAACATCATGGCCAGGGCCATGATCGCGATGCCGATAACCACGAAGATCTTGCCCGTGCGGCCGATGCCATGGCTCTTGCCACCAGGCATGGCACCACTGGCAATTGCGAGCATAACCATTGTGTTGCCGAGTGAAACTATGATGCTGCGAACGCGCCTATCGCTTGAGGAGATGTCATAGGCCTGCACCGCGATGAAGAACAACACCGCGAGGACGGTCATCCATCGCAGGGTGTTGCTATTCAGGCGTGTTGCACTCATTGCGCAGTTTCGGTGCGAGTCGAAATTGCGTTGGGAGGAACCTGCATGACTCGGGTGAATCCGATTTTCATGGTGAATCCTTTAAAACTCGCTGGAGCCACAACTCAAAGTAAGGTGCGCAGCTTGAACATTCACTCTGAACTTAGCCACGCGTAAACACCGGATTTGTAAAGCATCAGTACAGCGAACGCCGTCGATGAAACAAAGAGCGCCAGCGTGAGACTGTCCGTAAACCAACCTCGACAGGACTTTGCAATTCGAATGCTGCCCAGAAGGGCCGTCGAAACGCTTACCGAATAGACACCAACGTCATGCGTTTTCGCAATGAGGAAATTGACGACATCCGTGGTATCTCCTTGATTCTGCTCCCACCTGTAGGTTGACAAATATACGAGGCAAAGTCCTATCGAAACCAACACACCAAACGAGATCCAAAAGAAAGGCTTCGCACGGCTCCCAGCCAACGAGATCATGGACAAAACGAAGCCAAAACCTAGAGACACGGTCACAAAGAGCCAAAACGGCAGAAGCAAAATCCCAAAATAGATCAAAAACACGTTGGCTTCTGAATCCTTACTTCAAACTAATCGTCGTATTCACCCCCGTGCTCACCGCCGCATCATCAAACCAGCGCGAGGTCACGGTTTTCACCTGCGTATAGAACTGCACCACCTGCTTGCCGTAGGGGCCGAGGTCGCCCAGCTTGGAGCCGCGCGAACCGGTGAAGCTGAAGTAGGG
>CAYSKY010000201.1:5940-6190 GCA_964431425.1 uncultured Burkholderiales bacterium | reverse complement strand
GTGCGGGAAGGGGTCAAGCGTGCCCATCTGATCAGCCGTCACGTGGATGGCGCCCTGCTGATGGAGCTGTTTACGCATCACGGTATCGGCACCATGGTGGTACTGGAGTCGCCCGACCTGCTGCGCAACGCCACGCCGGACGACATCGACGGCATCATGGCCATCATCGACCCTCTGGTGGAGCGAGGGGTGCTGGTGGCGCGCGATCGCGACGCGATCGAGAAGGAAATTGAACGCTACATCGTGCTCG
>CAYSKY010000201.1:3527-5930 GCA_964431425.1 uncultured Burkholderiales bacterium | reverse complement strand
GGATGAAGAGATCATCGGTTGCGCGGCTTTGCATCCGTTTCCAGCCGACAAGGCGGTGGAACTGGCCTGTCTGGCCGTCAACCCGTTTTATCGCGACGGCGGCCGCGGTGAGCGGATCCTGAATTTTGCCGAGAAAAGCGCCAAGGAACGGGGCATGAAAACCTTGTTCGTGCTGTCCACACAGACCACACACTGGTTCATCGAGCGTGGTTTTGCGGAAGCTGACGTGAGCAAGTTGCCTGCCGAGAAACAGGCCACATATAACTACCAGCGGCGATCGAAGATTTACACGAAAGCCCTCTGATTTACGAATCCACCAGATACACACCGGAGCAAGCCATGGCAAGAATGATCCAATGCGTCAAACTCAAGACCGAAGCCGAGGGGATGGATTTCCCGCCCTATCCCGGCCCGATCGGCAAGCAACTTTACGAGCAGGTTTCCAAGGCGGCGTGGAAAGAGTGGCTCGATCATCAGAAAAGGCTGGTGAACGAGAACCGCCTGAACCTGGCCGACCAGAAAGCGCGCAAATATCTGGAAGAGCAGATGGTGCGGCATTTCTTCGGCGAGGGTGCGGATCAAGCATCGGGCTGGGTACCGCCGGCGGCCTGATGGGTGTTCCAGAATGAAAAAAGCCGCCGGTATTTCCGGCGGCTTTTTTTGTCTCAAACAATACGTTTAGTCGGGTGACTGCGTCTCGCGCTCGAACTCTTCGGGCGTAATGTGCCGCACGTCCTTGCCCTTGACCAGATACACCACGTATTCGGACATGTTCTTGGCGTGGTCGCCGATTCGTTCGATCGCCTTGGCAATAAACAGGATCTCGATGGCACCGGAGATGGTGCGCGGATCCTCCATCATGAATGTAACGAGCTGCCGCAGGATGCCGCGGAACTGCTCATCGACAACGGCATCCTGCTTTACCACCTTGGCCGCAGCCGAGATGTCCAGGCGGGCGAATGCGTCAAGCGCGGTTTTCACCATATCCAGCGCCACGCTGCTCGCATAGCGCACTTCGGAAAATTTGGTGGAAAGCCGGCGGTCCTGCTCGTGGATCAGCTTGCCCATGCGGGCGATTTTCTGCGCTTCGTCACCGATGCGCTCCAGATCGGTGATGGTCTTGATGACGGCCATGACCATGCGCAGGTCGCCGGCAGTGGGCTGGCGCTTGGCGATGATGTGCACGCAATCGTCGTCAATGCCCACTTCCAGCGCGTTGACGCGATGGTCATCCGCGATGACCTGGTCGGCCAGCACCATGTCGCCATTGGCAAGCGACTCCATGGCGCGGCTGATTTGCTGCTCAACCAGGCCGCCCATTTGCAGCACGCGCGAGCGCACGCCCTCAAGTTCGGCATCAAAGCGTTTGGAAATATGTTCGTTAGCCATGGTGGTCAGGGGTTCAGCCGGGGTACGGCTTGGGGGGAATTGGCGGAGTGTAGTCGCAGGATATGACAGCCATGTGACGCCATTCAGCGCTTCAGGGTGCGGACGCCTTCGGGGGCGGCCAGCAACGCCACGTCCGCGCCGCGCCGCGCGAACAGGCCGTTGGTGACCACGCCGGCAATCTGGTTGATGGCTGTTTCCAGCCCGACCGGGTAGATGATGGAAAGACCGCGCACATCCAGGATCCAGTTACCGTTGTCGGTGACGACGGCTTTGCCATCGCGAAGGCGCCACTCGGGGTGGCCGCCCAGTTGCACCAGTTCACGGGCCACGTAGCTGCGTGCCATCGGAATGACTTCCACCGGCAGCGGAAAGGTGCCGAGCACGTCGACGAGCTTCGACTGGTCGGCGATGCAGACGAATTTCTCGGACGCAGCGGCAACGATTTTTTCGCGGGTCAGCGCCGCGCCACCGCCTTTAATCATGGCCAGGTGGGGCGTAATTTCGTCCGCGCCGTCGACGTACACCGACAGCGTGCCGGCATCATTGAGTTCCATGACATCGATGCGCGCCTCGCGCAATAGCTTCGAACTGGCCTCCGAACTGGAAACCGCGCCCTTGACTCGCGAGGCGATCCGCGCGAGTTCGGCGATGAAAAAGTTGACGGTGGAACCGGTACCGACACCGATGATGGTGTCGTCCGGGACATAGGCAATGGCGGCCTTTGCGGCTGCTTGTTTGAGGGCGTTCTGATCCATGGGCTCGGCTTTTGTGGTTGCGCAAAGAGAATAGCCCAATTCCTGCTACATTTCTTCGCAGCGCATGTTCCGCGCGGTCATCCGGGAACCAGGAAACTACGTGAAGCAGGATTATCTGAAGCGCATTCTCAGTGCGCGTGTCTACGACGTCGCCATCGAAAGCCCGCTGACTGTCAGCACCGGCATGACCGAGGCGCTGGCCAATACGGTTTTGCTCAAGCGCGAAGACCTGCAGCCGGTGTTTTCCTTCAAGCTGCGT
>CAYSKY010000201.1:2831-3517 GCA_964431425.1 uncultured Burkholderiales bacterium | reverse complement strand
AACCACGCCCAGGGCGTGGCGTTGGCGGCGCAAAAACTCGGATGCAAGGCCACCATTGTCATGCCCGTGACCACCCCGGCCATCAAGGTGCAGGCGGTGTCGCGGCGCGGCGCGCAGGTGGTGCTCAAGGGCGACAGCTATCACGAGGCAGGACTCTATGCCAAGGACCTCGCGGCGAAGCGAAACCTGACCTATGTACATCCCTACGACGATCCGTTGGTCATCGCCGGCCAGGGCACCATCGGCATGGAAATCCTGCGGCAGTTCCAGCACCCCATCGACGCCATATTCGTACCCGTCGGCGGTGGCGGTCTGATTGCTGGCATCGCGGCCTATGTGAAGGCGCTGTCGCCGGGCACGAAAATTATCGGCGTGGAACCGGAAGATTCCAACGCCATGTACCAGTCACTCAAAGCGGGCAGGCGGGTGACGCTCTCACACGTCAACCTGTTTGCCGACGGCGTAGCGGTGAAGCAGGTCGGTGCGGAAACCTTCAAGCTGGCTCAAAAGCTGGTTGACGAAATCGTGTTGGTCAGCACCGACGAGATCTGTGCAGCGATCAAGGACATCTATCAGGACACCCGGGCTGTGATGGAACCGTCAGGCGGGCTGGCGCTGGCAGGTATCAAGCGCTATGTGGAACGCGAAAAGTGCAAAGGCAAGACTTTTGTTGCCATCTGCTGCGG
>CAYSKY010000201.1:1460-2821 GCA_964431425.1 uncultured Burkholderiales bacterium | reverse complement strand
AACATGAACTTCGACCGACTGCGATTTGTTGCCGAGCGGGCTGAAGTGGGCGAGCATCATGAGGCGCTGCTGGCGGTGACGGTACCCGAGACACGCGGCAGTTTCCGGCGTTTTTGCGAACTGTTGGGGCCTCGCAGCGTAACCGAGTTCAATTACCGGATTGCTGACGCAAAACAGGCGCGCCTGTTTGTCGGCGTTGGCGTCGGTGGAAGGGCTGAAGCGAAGAAGCTGGTCGCCCATTGCAACCGCCATGGGTTCGCAACAGTCGATATGACCGAAAATGAATTGGCCAAGCTGCACGTGCGCCATCTTGTGGGTGGGCGCTCACATTTAGCCAAAAACGAACGTCTTTACCGCTTCGAGTTTCCCGAAAGACCGGGGGCCCTCATGCGCTTTTTGACCAGCATGAGTCCCAATTGGAACATCAGTCTTTTCCACTACCGGAATCATGGGTCCGACGTCGGCCGGATTCTGGTGGGCATGCAGGTCCCGGCCAATGAACGCAGTGCGTTTGCCGGATTCGTGAAAGACCTGGGCTACGAGTTTGTTGAGGAAACCGAAAACCCGGCCTACCGCCTGTTCCTGGGTTAGCCCAGCGCAGCCTTGCGCGCCGCATTGACGTTACAGCCGCCGATGGATTCGCGCTTTCTGACGACTAGGTCCCAATCCTCGCTCAAGGCGGTCGCGTGGCGCGCCGCCAGAAAATAGCGGGTGCAGGGTTCTACCGCAAACGCCACCGCTTTTTCGCGCCGGGTGCGGAACTGGCTCGGCTTCAGGGATGCCAGCACCAGGCTGTGCAGGCCGGGTTCGAGGCGCGGATCTTTCTCGATCTGGAAACCGCCGTCAATCGCAATAATACGCACCGGATAGTCGTTGAGCGCAGTGGTGGGCAAATCGAATTCGCCATGCAGTTCCGAATAGATCGTTGTGCAGCCCGCAAGGCCGGCAACAAGAAATGCGAGCGCCACAATACTCAAACGGTTTCTCATGACGTGTCCTTGCGTGAATAGGCAAATGAGATGACGCTACTGCAGCCGGCCCGATTTTGAGAATGGATCACTGGCAGGCGCCACTACTCTGGCCAATGCTTGATGTATTGCTTCAGCAGGCTTGGCGAGAAATGGGCGACTGAAGGGAAGAGCAGGGCCCCGCGAAGCGGGATGCGGCCCCGTAAGCGGCCCGATTTTGAGAAAGGATCGCTGGCAGGCGTCACTACTCTGGCCAATGCTTGATGTATTGCTTCAGCAGGCGATGCGAAAAATGGGCTGCGGAAGGGAAGAGCAGGGCCCCGCGAAGCGGGGTGCGACCCCGTAAGCGGCCCGATTTTGAGAAAGGATCGCTGGCAGGCGTCACTACTCTGG
>CAYSKY010000201.1:0-1360 GCA_964431425.1 uncultured Burkholderiales bacterium | reverse complement strand
CCAATGCTTGATGTATTGCTTCAGCAGGCGATTCTCAAAATCGACGTCCTTGATCGCGCTGCGGGCGATGTCATGGTACGAGAGAATGCCGACCAGCTTGCCGTGATCCATGACGGGCACATGCGTAATGTGCAGTTCCGTCATCAGGCCGCGCAGGTGATCGACGCTGTCCTCCGGGTGAGCCACTGGCGGGTTGACTTTCATGACGTCGCCGCATCGGGCCTGCATCAGGTCGCCTCCCTGGGCGTTCAGTCCCTGGAGCATTTCCTTAAGCGTAATCAGGCCCAGCATTTCATCGGCGTCGGTGATGATCATGGAACTGATGGCGTTGTTTGCCATGATTGCCACCGCGTCGGACATCAAGACATCCGGCCCGACGGTAAACAGTGCCTTCCGCCCAGTCTGGTGGGCTTTGTCATGCAGGATTTCGGCGACGGTGGACGTGCTCATGGCGAGGATGGGAAGAGTAAAAGCACAGGATAGCAAAATCCTGAACACCACCGCAGCGACAAGACGCCGTTGTTGCTGAAACTACTTGATGACGCGCAGCTTTCCGCGCGGCGGCCCCTTGGGTTTGTCCGGCGGCAATTCTTCCGGCGCTGCAGCCGGCGCCACTTCGGCCCTGTGCACCCCTGTCCCACCGTCGTCGGTGCCGGTGGGCACCGATTGCAGCGTCGGAACAGCTGTCGGGTGTGCACTCTCAGGTGGGGATTCCGGCTCAAAAAACGCCCCGCGCCCGGTCTCCCGCGCAAACACACCTTGCACCGCATAGATCGGCACTGCTATTTCGCGGGATACCCCGTTGAACCGCGCGGAGAACTGAATCAGTTCATTGCCGATGGTGAGGTTGCGCGTCGCCTGCTGGCTGATCGACAGTACGATCTCGCCATTCTTGACGTACTCCAACGGAACGCGGGTTTGCTGATCGACTTTGATGCTCAGGTAGGGTGTATAGCCGCAGTCCGCACACCACTCGAAAATGGCGCGAATCATGTACGGCTTGGTGGAGAGCTCAACCATGTTGTGCTTGCGGCAATGCGGACTGCCATTCGCCTGCTCCGCTGGCTGCGTTGCGGCCGACGCGTCCGCAGGTGCAGTCCGCACACCACTCGAAAATGGCGCGGATCATATAGGGCTTGGTGGAGAGTTCAACCATGCGGGCGGTGGAAGGTTGGCGCTGGGCTGCGGGCAGACGCCCAGCTGGCCGGGCAATCGTACACCGCTGTTTGTTGCCAGCCCGGAGCGGGCCGGCAACAAACCGATTTGCGCATGGCCTTTTCGGACGCCGGCATCGAGTCGCTGAATGCCGGGGGGGCGCACCGGCGCTCGGCGGACTTGAGCAGCGGTGCGGCTGCCTTCG
>CAYSKY010000200.1:0-6215 GCA_964431425.1 uncultured Burkholderiales bacterium | reverse complement strand
TCCGGGCAGGACACGCAAAACCCGGCCACCATCGACTGCGTGTACGAAAACAGGTTCTGGCCGATCCACGCCACCGGCAGGTAGGCCAGCAGTTCTTCGTCCGCGCCCAGGCCTTCGAAATCGCAGTAAGCGCGACCCGTGGCGATCATGGCCTTGTGCGACAGCGCCACGCCCTTGGGATGACCGGTGGTGCCGGACGTAAAGAACAGAGCCGCCATGTCGGACGGCACGCACTTTTCGATTTCGGCCTCGACGTATCCGGGGTGTTTGCCCAGAAACTCGCGGCCCCGTTCCTGCAGTGTGTCGATGCTGAGGAGGCCCGGAGCGTCATAGCGCCGCAGCCCCCGCGGATCGTCAAACACCATGTGTAGCAGCTTCGGGCACTGCGGCTGGATTTCGATCAGCTTGTCGACCTGCTCCTGGTCTTCGGCGATGGCAAAACCGATGTCGGCGTTCTGGAATGCAAACACCATTTCTGCGGCCACCGCATCCTGATAGAACGGCACCGGTACGCCACCCAGTGTTTGTACGGCCATCATGGTCCAGTACAGTTTCGGCCGGTTCTCGCCGATGATGGCCAGGGTGTCGCCGCGCTTGAACCCCAGAGCGGCGAGGCCGCCGGCGATGGCAAAGACGTTGTCTTTTACCTGCGACCAGCTGAAGGTCTGCCAGATGCCGAGATCTTTTTCACGGATGGACGGCCGGTCGCCGCGCGTGGCCGCGTGCATGAGCAGCAGTCGCGGAAACGTATCCCCGGCGTTGCGGGCAACAGACGTGCCGGCGGCGATGTCGCTCGCAGCGTTCATGCAGTCAAACTCTCCTCGCTCTTTGCGTGCATCACCGGTCGGCGTGCCGCTTGGTTTTGCAGGCAGTCTATCGAATGTGCCGCTGGTATAGTTGTCAATGAAATGACAATTTCCATTGCGCAGTGCAACAATCCGGGCGAGACCGAACAGGTACTGACACCCCTGGGGCGTTTCCTTGCCGGCGCGCAGTGGGCCGAGGGCGTATCCGCCGAGGAACTGCGCGAGGTCGAGCGCAGCATCGTGGTGCGACGTGTCGGGCCCGGCGGCTTTGTCTGCCGCAAAGGCGAGCCGGTGGATCACTGGATCGGCGTCTTCGACGGCCTGGTGAAAATGACCAACCTGTCATCCGAAGGCAAGTCCACCACCCTCACCGGCGTGCCGACCGGTGGCTGGTTCGGCGAAGGCTCACTGCTCAAGACCGAACCGCGGCGCTACGATATCGTGGCACTGCGCGACAGCCAGATTGCCTACATGCCGCGCGCCACTTTTTACCGCTTGCTCGACAGCAACCTGTCGTTCAACCGCTTCCTCCTCACCCAGCTCAACGAACGCCTCGGCCAGTTCATCCTGCTGGTTGAGAGCGAGCGTCTGCATGAGCCGGACGCGCGCGTGGCCCGCAGCCTTGGTGCGCTGTTCAATCCGGTGCTCTACCCCGGCATCGGCCGGCAACTGCAGTTGTCGCAGGAGGAAATCGGCCTCTTGGCCGGCGTGTCGCGCCAGCGCGTGAACCAGGCACTGCAGGTGCTGGAGCGCGCCGGCCTGCTCCGGGTCGATTACGGCGGGGTGACGGTCATTGATCTGCACGGGTTGCAGCGCTTCGGGGCCTGACAACATACGAAACGGCAATGGAATTTCTTTTTTGCGAACACACCGATCACCTGGAAGTGGTGGCCCGCGGCGAATTTGACCTGGCGGCCTGCAAAACGGCCGTGGATGATGTGGCGGGGCGCTGCCGAAACGAGGGCGTCAACCGCGTATTGATCGACTGCCGTGACACACCCTATCAGGTGGCAATCGCTTCAAGATTCAATCTGGCCGATTACATTGCCGCCACGCTTCCGCACGGCGTGCGCGTGGTGTTTCTGGCCAGCGCCGCCCACATAAATTTCACACGGACACTGCAGAACACCGCAATCAATCGCGGCGCACTGCTGCTCTCCACCGATTCCCTGCCTGCCGCGAGAGAGTTTCTGGCGCTCGCGCCCTGAGCGGCAAGCCAATCAGGCCCGCATCGTCGCCAAAATCTTGCCGTCGTCAATGCGCAGCGCCCCGGCGCGCACCAGTTCGCCCACCAGGCTCTCCGCCAGCGTGTCGTTGGTGCCGCCCAGAAAAGCTTCGCGCATCTGGGTATACACCGGCACCTTCAGCAGATAGGCCGGCACATCGGCCAGCGCCATGCTCCCCCGGTCCAGCAGCGCATAGACAAACAGACTTTTCAGGGCATGCCGCGCGTTTCGTGCCGGGTCAGCCTCGAAACCGGCGAGCCGGCCGCGCGCCGTGGATAGCGCCGCTGACAGATCCTTGAACGGCGCGCCGTGCCCCGGCACGACGGTCCGAGGCGCGAGTTGCTCGATGACATCGAGCGCCGCGCGGGCGGCATCGATGTAACCCACGAATTTCGAATCATCACGCCGCTCGGGCCAGACAAAGCCCAGGCCGCGCTCCCACAGCGCATCGCCAGTCACGAGAATGCCCGCCGATGCGCAGTGGAACATCAGTGCATCCATATCGTGGCCGGGTGCCGCCACTGCCAGCCCGTGCAGTCCGCCCGCGTCGAAGCTGTCACCCCCGGCCAGAGTGCTGTCAAATTCGAACTGCTCGGCGTACTGGTCCATCTGCTCCGACCAGCAGCTTTGTTCGGTCCAGGGCACCACGTGCTTCACTTCGCCTTCCGGGATGGTGATGTCGCAACCGAAATGCGCGCCCAATGCCCGGTTGCCACCCATGTGGTCGCTGTGGCAATGGGTATTAAGCAACCAGTGCAGGCCGCCGCCGCCCAGCGCCTCTTCAACGTAACTGATGGTCGCCGCGGCATGCCGCCCATAGCCGCTGTCGATGAGCACATTGCGGTCCGGCGCGCGCAGCACCACCTGGTTGCAATTGAGCCAGCCGCGCTCGATGACCGTGATGTCGGGTGTCAGGGAATGGAACGTCGCGGTCATATAATCATGGGATGAAAACCGGCCACGATGTTAGCACCGGCGCCACCGGCCACACGCAATCGGGCGCCCTTTCCGGCGTACGCGTGGTCAGCATCGCCATTAACCTGCCGGGCCCCGTGTGCGTACGCCGCCTCGCGGACTTCGGCGCCACCGTCATCAAGGTTGAACCACCCGCGGCACTGGGTGGCGACCCGATGGTGCACTACGCACTTGATTACTACCGCGCCTTGCACGCCGGTATTGACGTCTGCACCATTGATCTGAAAAACGACCGCAGCCAACTGGACACCCTTCTTGGCGACGCTGATGTGCTGGTGACTTCCCAACGTGAGGCAGCGCTGCAGCGGCTGGGTCTGGACTGGGCCGCGCTTTGCGTGCAGTTTCCGCGCCTGTGCCGCATCGCGATCGTCGGGTCCACCCATAACAGCCATGCCGGCCACGACCTCACCTATATCGCCGACGCCGGGCTCTCCTCTCCGCCGCACCTGCCCCCCACGCTGATCGCCGACCTGGCCGGTGCCGAGCGGGCGGTATCGGCGACCTTCGCTGCGCTGCGACTGCGTGACACCACCGGGCGCGGCCAGGAGGCCGTGATCGCGCTGGAAGACGCCGCCATCGCCTTCGCCGACCCGCTCAAGTACGGCCTGACATCGCCCGGCAGCGTGCTGCGCGGTGGCCACGCCGGATATCACTACTACGAAGCGGCCGACGGCTGGATCGCGCTGGCCGCGCTGGAACCGCATTTTGCGGCACGGGTGCAGGCGGCCGCCGGCGTGGCGTTTGATGTGTCCTCCCTCACCACCTATTTCCGCAGCCAGCCGCGCGCCCACTGGGTGGCGTGGGCGGCTACACATGACATCCCCCTTACCCTTATTTCCAACTGACCAAGAGAGTTCATCATGCATATCCAACAATCCACATTCCTCGTCGCCGGCGGCGGTTCGGGCCTCGGCGCCGCCACCGCTTCCATGCTGGTGGCCAACGGCGGCAAGGTGGTCATCGCCGACATCAACAAGGAAGGCGGCGAAAAGACGGCCGCGGCGCTGGGCGCGCAGGCGAAGTTCATCGAAACCAATGTGTGCGACGAAGCCAGCGTGCAGGCGGCGGTGAATCTGGCCGTATCCGCCTTTGGCGGCCTGCACGGCGCCGTGAACTGCGCCGGCGTCGCGCCGGGCGAGCGCGTGGTGGGCAAGAACGGCCCGCACTCGCTGGCCAATTTCCGCCGCGCAGTGGAGATCAACCTCATCGGCACGTTCAACGTGATCCGGCTGGCGGCGCACGCCATGTCCACGCAGGCGCCCAATGCATCCGGCGAACGCGGTGTGATCATCAACACCTCGTCGGTGGCCTCGTTCGAAGGCCAGATCGGCCAGGCGGCCTACTCGGCGTCCAAGGCCGGCGTGAACGGCATGACCCTGCCCATCGCGCGTGAATTTGCCAAGCTGGGCATTCGCGTGATGACCATCGCCCCCGGCATTTTCGATACGCCCATGCTCCAGGGCATGAGCGAGGAAATCCGCGCATCGCTGGGCGCACAGGTGCCGTTCCCGGCGCGCCTCGGCCGGCCGGAAGAATATGCCGCGCTGGCAAAGCACATTTTTGAAAACGAAGTGCTCAACGGCGAAGTCATCCGGCTGGATGGCGCAATCCGCATGGGCGCGAAGTAGCCGAAAACCCGGCCATGTCCTCACCGCCCGACAACCTGCCCACCTACCGCCTGCTGACCGGCCCGGACGACGCTGTGTTTTGCCGGCGGGTCAGTGAGGCGCTGGCCATGGGCTACGTGCTGTACGGTTCGCCCGCGGCTACCTTCGATGGTTCGCGGGTGATTGTGGCGCAGGCGGTGGTCTGGCCCGGCGCACAGCCCCCGGCCCGGACCGGCTGACGGCCGTCGCGCCCGCGCGCACCCCACCATGCACCTGATTCTGCTTCCGGGTATGGACGGCACGGGGGAGTTATTCGCCCCGCTCATTGCCGCCCTGCCGGAAAATATCCAGGCCCACGCCATTGCCTACCCGACGGATCAGGCGCTCACCTACGCGCAACTGGTTGACCGGGTGTTACCGCAGCTACCCCGCGACGCGCCGTTTGTCATTCTGGGCGAGTCCTTCTCGGGCCCAGTGGCGATTGGTCTCGCCCATCGACGGCCGCCCGGCCTCGCCGGCGTCATCCTGTGCGTGACGTTTGCCCGCAGCACCCGGCCGAAAATGCCGCGGCTGCCGTTCCCGGCCGCATGGGGCGCAGCCATCACCATTTGGTCGCTGAAAGTCTCGCGCGCCGCCTGGATCTGGCGGATGCTGCTGGGAGATGACTTTTCACCCGATCGTCATCGCATGATCCAGAGCGCGGTGGACCGCAACACTCCGGAGGTTCTGGTGTCGCGCATCCATGAAATGTCGGTGGTGGATGTGACCCGTGAAGTCGCCGCAATCAGCGCGCCGGTGTTGTACCTGCGTGCACGGCAGGATCGCATCGTGCCGCGCAAGGCGGGCGAGCAGATTGTCACGGCCAACCCGGCGGTGCGCATGGGCGAACTCGACGGCTCGCACTTTGTTCTGCAGGCGCACCCACAAGCCGCCGCCGCAATGATTGCGGCGTTTTGCCGGAATCCGGCCGGCTAGCGAAGACGAAAAACTCAGGCCAGCGCCGGTTCCGCAACCACGATCACACCGCGCGCCTGCAAGAACTCGCCCAACCGCCGGTCGCTGCCTTCAATGTGATGCTGTAACCAGTCGCGCATGAACATCATGTCGCCCTCGGTGAGGTCGCCAGGCGAGGTGGCCAGCCGTTTTTGCAGGTTGATGGCCACCTTGACCAGCCCGTAGTGTTCCGTGACGTGCGCGGCAGCCATCGGGTAGCTGTTGGATTTCATCAATGCCTCTTCGTCGGCGAAGTGCATGGCGGTGTGCCAGATCAGCCGGTCCAACGCGCCGGACAGCACCATGGGGGCCACGCCGACGCGCACCCGCTCGTCGAGCTGGTTCAGTAATTCGATCAACGTACGGTGCTGGTCGTCAATCATATCCACGCCGACCGACAGCGTGTCTTTCCAGGTGACCAATGACATGGCGCCTCTCCTCTCCGACGTGGCGTACCGGCCAAGTCTGCGCAGCGCACATGCGCTACCCGCAGCCGGCCGGACGGATGCCCCTTTTTCGGCCAACCCGGTGCCGGCCTTTAGGGCTCCCGCCCCGAACGGCAATCAAAAGCCGGCCGAAACCGCTCAGGCGTGTGCCGCCTCGCCTTT
>CAYSKY010000199.1:0-6246 GCA_964431425.1 uncultured Burkholderiales bacterium | reverse complement strand
ACCATGAACCCTGTAGGCCACGGTCGGCAGCCATGAACTAGATCCCTGGGGCGGCGCAATGAGCACAAATCGAATTCTGCACAGGGATGACTTCGTCTGGATGCTGGGCAGCCTGTGCAACATCCACCGCCTGCCCTTCGACGCGCGACTTCTGCTTTCGCAGTTTCCGCCCCCTTATGGCGGCGAGTCACTGGCACTCGCCACAGACGCGTTGGGGCTGGAACTCAAGCAAACCAGCGTGGCGGGAGCAGCGGACTACACGGCGATGCCAACACCCTTCGTAGTCTTTCGCAGGTCTGTTGAAGAAGGTGCGCTTGGGCCATCCGGCCAATCCGATACGGGCTCAGATACGCCGGCAGGCCAAGCCGCCCTTGTGGTGCGGGTCGACGCTAACAAAGTCTTGTTGTTCCGGGCAGGAAGCCAGACGCCAAGCACAACGGGCCTCGACGAATTCCACGCCAACCATTTCCCGGACGTCCTTCTTTTTCACCCAAAGACAAAGCCTGTCAAAGATGACGACAGACCGGAAGACTCACGCTTCTGCGGCTTCCAATGGTTTCTGCCGGAAGTGCTCAAGCACAAGCGTATCTGGCGTGACGTTCTGCTGGCGTCCCTGGTCATCCAGTTGATTGCACTGGTGACTCCGCTGTGTACGCAGGCGGTTATTGACAAGGTCGTCGTGCACCAGACAGTCAACACGCTCTATGTCATCGCGTTTGCGCTGGTGGTTTTCATGCTCTTCACGGCCATCCTGTCTTGGGTAAGGCAATACCTCGTCATCCACACCGGCAACCGTATCGATGCCGCGCTTGGCGCAGCTGTTTTCAGCCGTCTGTTCAGGCTGCCAACGCGCTATTTTGAGAGCCGCCCAACTGGCGTCATTGCAGCCAGGCTGCATGGTATTGAAAGCATCCGGGAATTCATCACGGGCGCGGCGGTGACGCTCATCCTGGATTTGCCGTTCCTGCTGGTGTTCCTCGCCATCATGTTCTTCTACAGCGTGCCATTGACGCTTATTACGCTAGGCATCATTGCGCTTATCGCAACGATGAGTTTCTTTCTGGCCCCTGTGTTTCAGGAGCGCATGAATCAGCAGTTTATGTTGGGTGCAAGAAATCAGGCCTTCTTGACGGAGTATGTCGCGGGGATTGAAACCGTCAAATCCCTCCAGATGGAACCGCAACTGATTGCGCGATATTCAGAGTATCTCTCCAGCTACCTGCAGACAAGTTTCAAGACGCGGCAATTGGGCAACACCTACAACACGATAGCCAACGCGCTTGAGCAGTGCATGACGATACTCATCCTCTGTGTAGGGGCATGGCAGGTGATGAACCGCCCGGACTTTACCATCGGCATGCTGGTGGCCTTCCAGATGTTTTCCGGGCGCGTCTCGCAGCCCATGCTGCGGATCGTCGGACTCTGGCAAAACTTTCAGCAAACACAGATTGCCGTGAGGCGTCTTGCCGACATCATGAATGCGCCCGTCGAACCCTACTCGGTGGTGCCGCAAACCCAGGCAAGCGCGAAAGGAGAAATCGAATTCCGGGAACTTAGCTTCCGCTACCGGGATGACTTGCCCTTCCTGTATCAGGGACTGAACCTGCGCATTGCGCCTGGCGAGTGCGCAGTTCTCATGGGTCCAAGCGGATGCGGGAAGAGTACGCTCGCCAAATTGCTGCAGGGCTTCTATTTGCCATCTGCCGGCGTGATCCAGATCGATGGAAAGGACCACCGTTATCTGGCCGCCAATGAACTGCGCAGCAATTTCGGGGTGGTGCCGCAGGAGACGCTTTTGTTCTCGGGCACCATCTACGAAAACCTGATCATGGCCAATCCGCACGCGACATTCGACATGGTGGTACAAGCCTGCAAGTTCGCCGAGATCCATGATGTGGTGGAACGACTGCCGCAGGGATATCAAACCGAAATTGGCGAGCGGGGCAGCGGATTGTCAGGCGGCCAGCGACAACGACTCGCCATCGCCCGAGCGTTGCTCAAGCGCCCCAAGGTACTGATCTTTGACGAAGCCACCAGCAATCTTGATCCGGAAACGGCGGAACACTTCTCCAAGACAGTGAATTCATTGCGCGGCAAGATCACGCTCATATTCATCACACATCAATTGCCGAAGTCGTTGCAGGTTGATCGTCTGGTGAGGCTGAACGAAATTAGCGGAGCCAATGCAGCGGCGCCCAGCGGTCGAAGCTGATTCATAAAAAACGTCGAATCGTTCTCTCGCGAGTGTTAGTGCTCACGTGCCCCAAAATCTGTGTCTTTCTGTTAAATCAGCTATGAATTTTCCGAATTGTGAACTGCGACACATTTTCTGCGGAAATTAATACGTAACATCGCGCGCTGGCCCCTTAACAACTTGAGTAATGTCAAGTGTTGATTAGCCGCTCTTAATACGCGCACAGGACCCCACATGCCCGCTGAACAGAAAAAAACATCCACTGCCCAATTCGATGTTCAAACCCTGGGTGCGTTGCTTAAGACCATAGATCCGTCGATCACTTCCGACGCACTCGCGGGCCTGGTCAAAGCGGCCGGTGGCGATTCGACGGCGATTCAGTTGCTGTTCGGTCAATTGAACAAACTTCTGTTGGGCGGATCTTCAAGCGTTGACGCCGCCGAGTTGCAGACGGTCATTGACGATATTTCTGCCGCCGGCGTGGCCGGCAAAATCGTCAGCCTGGCGGGCGCGGACAGCTCCAAGATCGCCGCTATGGCGAATGCCGAAATTGGCGTCCGGTATGCACTGATTCAAGGCCTGCCGTTCGCGATCACCGGGAATCCGGCTATCTACGACAGCCTCAACCGCGACGGCAGCCTCTTCAAGTTTGATCCGAACACCGGTGAGAAGATCACTACCGACGAGTGGTTCAAGGATCGGGCGCAGTTCCTGGCTGTGAAATTCAACGCTGCTGGCGAATCCACGCTTTCCGTGTCCGGGACGCAATCCTGGACTTTCGAAGAGCGCACGGATGGTGGGTCAAATCGCATTCAGGTAAACGCTGATCAAGGCCAGCGCGCCGCCGCGAAAATGATTTTCGCAACGGGCACCACCCAAACGCAGACAATCGTCGGAAGCGCCTCGGGCGACCACATTTACAGTGGCAGCGGGGATGACAACATCGACACCGGCGCGGGCGATGACTATGTGGAGGGCGGTGGCGGCGGCGACATGATCAGTGGCGGACGCGGCAACGACACATTACTGGGTGGCATCGGCGACGACCAACTCGACGGTGGCGTGGGCGATGACAAGCTCTCCGGCGGGGCAGGGGCAGACTATCTCGTCGGCGGACAGGGTAACGACCGATTGGACGGTGGCAATGGTTTTGACACCTACGTCATCGACTCAGGCGACGGCGCGGACACGATTATTGATGCAGACGGTCAAGGCGAAATCATTCTGGATGGCCAGACGCTGACGGGATCAGCCAGTTTCCAAGACGGCAAATACAAATCCGCGGACGGCAAGTACACGTTTTCGTTTGCCGGTGACCCGGAAGAGGGCGGGATGCTGGTCATCAGTTCCGAAACCGGCAGCATCAAGCTTTCGAACTTCAAGAACGGCGCATTGGGCATCAAGCTCGGTGACGGAACCGCGAACGCGCTCATCTCGGGCGTGGACAGTCGGGAACTGCTGGACCTGTGGGGTGGCAATCGCTTCATGGATGTGCCGGTGGAGCCGATTGATCGCATCAGCCCGGTTCCCCCGGTCGAAGCGACTACGGGTGGTCGTGCCTACAAGCCGGTCGCCAACGACGTCGAGTATCAGGCGCTGAACAACGTCTCCAACGTTGACATCGAAACGGCATCCGCAAACAGAAATGCGGTTCCGCTGGAAGGCCAGTACGCAGAGTTGTTCTCAGACCCCCTCGCCCAGGTGCCGCTGGTGACGGGCGCCTCGGTAGCAAGCGCGATTGACATGCATCTGCCCAGCACGCCCGCGCAGACGTCCAAATCCGCAGGCGTTGCACGCCAATTCCTTTTTGGCGAATCGAACGCCGAGATGCTCGCGTCAAGCTTTGCCACGAATGACGCCGGCGTGAACCCGCGCCAGATTGAATACGCGTTGATGGATTTCCACAACGCAATTTCCCTCGGCGGTGGGCTTGGTGGCGAGAATTTGGGCGACGCAACATCGATCGGCGTGGGGACACTTGCCATCGGTGGCTCGCTCGACAAGCCGACTCTCTCGGACGACCGTTACACCGATCTGGGCAGCAAGAAAATCGGCGTGAAAGGGTAAGCACAGCAACGGTATGCGCGCATCGACAGGTGCCGATATGGCGCTTTTCATTGCCCCCCGCTTAACGATGCCGAATTCCACGCTTGCGGGGCAGTCCCAACATTGAAATTACCCAGCGCAATTCATCGCGCTGGCAATCCGAAAGAATCAAATGCTGTCCTCGCTGCAAACACGGCTGAAAGCCCATTTCCAATCGCGCGACTCGCACGCTCGTGGTTTGCACGCCATCGAGCACGCGCCGCCGGCACCGCTGCCATGCGCCATGATGTGGTGCCTCTTGTTCCTGTTTGGCGTGCTGCTTGGATGGTCGCTGGTGGGCAAGCTGGATATAGTTGCCACTTCTGAAGGCAAGCTCATCCCCGCCACCTTCCTGAAAATCGTCCAGCCCTCCGAAGGCGGCATCGTCAAGGAACTGCTGGTGAAGGAGGGCGAGCAAGTGACCGCAGGCCAGGTGCTGGTGAGAATGGATACCCGCCTTTCGGATGCAGACACCAAAGCACTGGCTGCCGAAATCGCACTGCGCAAACTCACGCTGCGCCGCATCGATGCCGAATTGCAGAGTCGCCTGATGACGCGCACGCCCACGGACCCACCCGAACTGTTCCTCAAAGTGCTCGACCAGTTCCGCGCCTATCGACAGGCATACCAGGATTCCATTGCCCAAGAAGAAGCCAGCCTCACCAAGCTGCGGCAGGACCTGGCCGGCGCCTTGCAGATCAAATCCAAACTCGAGCGCACGCTGCCTTTCTACGAAAAACAGGCCAACACCTTTGAAAAACTTGGCAAGGAAGGCTTCGCTTCGCCACTGCTCGCAGAGGACAAGAAGCGCGAATACGTCGAAAAAGAGCAGGAACTCAAAGCCCAGCACTTCGCAGTCACCGGAGCCGAAGCGTCCATCGCCCAAAGCGAAAAGCGCATAGCCCAGATCACCTCCAACTACCACCAGCAACTGCAAACCGAACGCATCCAGACCCAGGCGCAACTGGAAAAGCTGCAGCAGGATTGGGAAAAGCAATCCCACAAAAATGCACTTCTGGAACTGAAGGCCCCACAGTCCGGCATCGTAAAGGACATCGCCAGCCATACGCCAGGCACCGTCGTCACCCCCGGCACCATCCTGATGACAGTCGTCCCCAAACACGAACCCCTGATCGCCGAAGTGCAGGTCAAGAACCAGGACTCTGGCTTCATCCACGCCAGCCAACCAGTCAAAGTAAAAGTCGCAAGCTACCCCTTCCAGAAGTACGGAATGCTGGAAGGCGAAGTGGTACACCTCGGGGCCGATGCAACCGACACCGTCGGCGGCCGACCGGAGGAACTGAGCCCAGAGAATCGACTAAACGTTCAGGCTAACTACAAGGCGCACGTGAAGTTGAAGGCGCAGCAATTGAATGCGCAGGGAGCAACCTTTGAGCTCCGGCCTGGGATGCAGGTGGTGGCGGAGATTCATCTGGGGGAGAGGACGATCATGGATTACCTACTGTCGCCGGTTCAGAAAGCGGTGAGAGAGGCGGGTAGGGAGCGGTGAGTGAAGCAGACCTAAACGAATGCGACGAACTAAAGCGACCAACTCTTGCCGCCAAACGGATGCGCGCGAACGGCCGCGTCGTCAATATTTGGATACCAACTCACCTCTGGCTTTAAAGAAAGAGAATGCGAATGGACAGAAACACGAAGAGCGAGGTGGCGCCGCGCGGTGTACCCCCAAGCCGCAAAACACTCGGGTGGGTCTTGGGTTGGGGATTAGTACTTGCCGTCATTGCATGGTTTGTCTGGGGCGACACAGTGGGGCGGCAACTGCGTGCTGCCATGAAAGACCGTGAAGCATATTGCCGCAAAGAAAAATTGGGGCCGTTTTTGGATAAGGCCGATCCCGGCTACAAACAGAAGCAGGTACAAACCGATTGCGACCTACTTCAGATCAAGCCCCTCGACCCTCTCGCAACGGAAGAGGGCAGATATGCGCATTCATTCAAACTACCGCC